>CACOKA010000012.1 GCA_902627635.1 uncultured Candidatus Actinomarina sp. | reverse complement strand
GAGAAATTTGTGAAGGTGTAAGTCTTAAATCAACAAGCACAGTCCAATATCACCTTGAAAAACTAATCCAATCGGGATTACTCCAAAAAAACTATAAAAAATCTCGAGCATTGACTGTAAACAACCAACTATCAAACAAAAACATTCCGATACTAGGAGAAATTGCTGCAGGGTCTTTACTTATGGCTGAAGAAAATGTTATAGGAACAGTGGATTATCCAGATACTGATGGAAAATCTGATTTATTTGCTTTATCAGTTTCTGGTGATTCGATGATCGATGAGGGAATTCATGAAAAAGATTTAGTTATCATTAATAAAAATGAACCAATTAAAAATGGAGATATAGGTGCATTTCTTATAAATAATTCAGAAGGTACGATTAAATTTCTCAAAAATATTCATGGTAAACAATACCTAGTACCTGCAAATAAGAACTACGAAAAAATTCCAGTTAATGAAAATATACAACCTATAGGAAAAGTTGTTTCGTTAATTAGAGATATGTAACTTCACCTTTAAGATACAACTTTTCTTTTTGAAAAGATAGTTCGAGATCACCACCAGGATATAAAACGATTGCATTATCATCAACTTTATTAATTTCTCTTAAATAAGTAAACAAAGCTAAAGCGCCAGAACCACAAGCGTCTGTTTCGCCAACTCCCCTTTCGTTTACTCTTGCGTAAATAAATTTACGATCAACAACTGAAAAGATTTCAACATTTATACCATTAGAAAATACATCTAGCTTTCTGGCATTTACTGAAAATTTTTCGAGATCAAATTTCTCTACATCATCCACCTCAACCATAAGATGAGGATTTCCTACTTCACTAGTCGTACATATATAATTATCAATTTCGATACTGTCACCAGTCGTAGGAAGAGGTGCTTCAATTTTTACATAATCATTTTCTACAAATGCTTTTATATCACCAACTGGAGCTTTAACAATCAAATTTTTAGTATCCACTAAGTTATTGTCTACGGCAAATTTTGCTGCACAACGCACACCATTTACACATAATTCAGCAGGAGTTCCATCATTATTAAAATAGTGCATTTTCACTGTAGAACTATCTATACTCTCTACCAATATGACTCCATCAATAGGAAAAAGTGAATCACTTACAATTGAAATAATTTCTATATCTGACAAGTCTCGATCGTACTCAGTACATATAAAATCATTGCCTGTTCCTGACATATAAGATTCATTTACCATCTATAATCATTTCCATTTCTTTACGAATAATTTTTTCATCATCAGTGTGAACAATTTTTATTCTATCTTCTTGTTTAAACCATGTAAGTTGTTTTTTAGCTAACCTGTTCGTTTTTAAATTAATATTTTCAGCAAGATCATTACTTAGATTCATTCCTATAGCTTGTAATACAGTTTTTGAAGGATTAGTAATAGCATTCATCTCATCTATGACGCCTTGTTGTATCATTTCATCAGTTCGTTTACTAATTCTGCTTTTATAATCAGGATGATTCCAAAATATACCAACAATATTTTCTGGAATGTTTATTGGTGGTAAAACATACTTTACATCCTCTAAAATTGAATCCTCAATATTACGTATAAGTCTTCTTTTATTAATTTCAACATCAGGGGTTTTAATTTCATACATTTCATGAAACCTTAATAATTGATCAACATTCAATTGTTCTAATTCAGATCGTATAGCTGGATCAGTTGGTCTAAACTCAAAACTATTAATAAGTGAACGAAAATACAAACCGGTACCACCAACAACAAGATAATCTTTTTCAAATGATTTTTCTGGAATTTCCATCTCGATTAAGTAATTAAGATAATCTACTACAGAAAAATTTTGATCAGGTTCAGCTATATCAAGACCGTAATATAAAACCTGTGATCTCATTACATCATTTGGTTTAGCAGTGAGAATATCCAATCCCTTGTAAACTGCCATTGAATCAAGAGAAATTATATCAAAACTTCTTTCAATAGCAATTTCGTGAGCAAGTCTTGATTTTCCTGATGCAGTAATCCCTGTAAGAAAATAAAGCAAGATTACAAAGTGGCTTTCAAGAAAAAAGGTGTTGAATCATATATATTTACATTTAAAAGTTTGCCAATATTTTCAATGCTAGATTCAAGATGAACTATGTGACCTCCTTCTATACGTCCTGTCAGAATATTGTTATCTTTTTTTGAGATTTTTTCTACAAGCAAAAATTGTTTGGTATTTTCGAATCTTTTATATCTTTTTTCACTGATTTCAGTTTGTCTAACTTTTAATCTCATAAATCTATCATCGATATTTTCTTTTGCAACAAATTGATCGACATAATCGGATGCAACTGTTCCAGGTCTAGGTGAAAATTTAAACATATAAATCAAGTCAAATTCAGCATAATTAACTACATCCATTGTTTGTTGAAAATCGTCCTCGTTTTCACCAGGAAAACCAACAATAATATCAGACGATATCGATACGTTAGGGATTAATGATTTAATTAAATCTACCTTTTCAAGGAATCTCTTTTGGTTATAACCTCTATGCATTAAAGATAATATTTTATTACTCCCACTTTGGAGTGGAATATGAATCTGATTCGCTACTTTTGGTAAGTCAGCAACGGCTTTTAATGTTTCTATTTTAAAATCTTTGGGATGTGGTGATGTAAATCTAATTCGTTCAATACCATCAATATCGTGAATTTTATAAAGTAGTTCAGTGAAATATGGTTTTCTTCTATTATCGATCATTAAATCTCTACCGTAAGAGTTTACATTTTGACCAAGTAACGTTATTTCTTTAACCCCATCATGAGCAAGGCTTTTAATTTCATTGATAATGTCTGAGGGTCTTCGACTTATCTCTATACCTCTTACAGAAGGTACGATACAAAATGTACAACTGTTGTTGCAACCAATTTGAATTGTAACAAAGGCACTGACACTTGACTCTCTTACAGCAGCAATTTCCGTTTCAATATCTGTTGTTTCCTCAATAATCTCTGTAATCGGACCCCAATCTTCTGCCTGGTTGAGTAAATTAATTACTTCTGTCGTATTGTGCGTTCCAATAACAACATCTACCCAAGGTGCTCTCTCTCTAACTAATTCTTTATCTTTCTGTGCTGCGCAACCGCCCACAAGTAACCGTCTATTTGGTGCAAGTGACTTCCATTTTTTTAAATGCCCTAATGTTCCATATAATTTATCATCCGCATTTTCTCTGATTGTGCATGTATTAACAAAAAGTACATCAGCATTATCTATATCATCAGATTTTGTCATGCCATCATTGTTAAATATTCCAGCTATTTTTTCTGAATCATGCTCATTCATCTGGCAACCAAAAGTTTTTATATGATATTTGAGACCATTTCTAGATGCTTTTGGTCTTATTTTATTTTCTATATGTATAGAAGTTTTCACATAACAAATTATAAAAAAATTATAAGAAAAATTAAGTTATTTTTTGTTTTTAGTCTCTTCTGCAGATTCATCTTCATTTTCAGTTGATTCATTTTCTACAACCTCAACTTCATCTGATTCAATAAGACCTACAGCTTTATAGACATCTGTCTCTAGCTGTAAAGCAAGGGCAGGATTCTCTCTTAGAAAACGCTTTGAATTCTCTTTACCTTGACCAAGTTGTACTTCATCATATGTAAACCAAGCTCCTGCTTTTCTAGCAATACCGTGTTCAACTGCAACATCTAAAAGGCTGCCTTCTCTGGATATACCTTGGCCAAACATAATATCAAACTCTGCTTCCTTAAATGGTGGAGCGACTTTATTTTTAACTATCTTGGCTCTTACTCGGTTTCCAATTTGTTCTGGTCCAACCTTCAATGTTTCTATTCTTCTTACATCAATCCTTACAGATGAATAAAATTTAAGAGCTCTACCACCACTGGTTGTTTCAGGAGATCCCCACATAACACCAATTTTTTCACGGATTTGATTAATAAAGATCACAGTTGTACCTGATTTATTGATTGAACCAGTTAATTTACGCAAAGCTTGTGACATCAATCGAGCCTGGAGACCAACATGAGTATCACCCATTTCGCCTTCAATCTCAGCTTTTGGAACTAATGCTGCAACAGAGTCAATGACTACTAAATCTACACCACCAGATTGAATTAACATGTCTGCAATTTCAAGCGCTTGTTCACCAGTATCTGGTTGAGAAACAAGTAGTTCATCAACATCAACACCTAATGCTCTCGCATATACCGGATCAAGAGCATGTTCAGCATCAATAAATGCTGCAACACCCCCTGCTTTCTGTGCTTCAGCTGCTACATGGAGAGATAATGTGGTTTTACCTGAAGCTTCAGGACCATAAATTTCAATAACTCTACCTTTTGGAACTCCACCGATACCTAGAGCTAAATCAATTGAGAGTGCTCCTGTCGAAATAGCTGGTATTTTTTTGATGTTATCGGCACCAAGCTTCATTAACGAGCCTTCACCGAATTGTTTTTCTATTTGATCAAAAACTGTATCTAGTTTTTTTGCCCTGTCTTTATCCATTTTTTCTCCTTAATTAACAATAATTAATTTATATTAAAACATCTAAGTAAGACAATTTTACTAGAACATTTGTTCTAATACAAGTTTTTTATGAATTTAATCAATTCCCATTGTGCTTTATTTGCTGCTCTTTCTAAGATTTCGGCTCTATTTCCATTAATTTTATGGTCTGAAATAACTGTTTTCTTTCCATTTGAAATACAAATATAGATTGTTCCTACAGGATAGTGACTAGATGATATTGGTCCTGCCTCTCCTAAAATTGTAAGAGCTATATTAGATTTATATTTATTTAATGAGGATTCGGTCAGGTTATACGTTAATTCTTCCCAATCTTCAAAATTAATATTTTCATCGTTTAATAATAATTTTTTTGACTCATTTGTATAAACAATGTCAGATCCAATAAAGTATTTACTTATCCCTGGATTCTTCACAAGCAATGAGGAAATCAAACCCCCAGTGATACTTTCAACAAAAGAGATTTGAAGCTTTGAATCACTAATTAAATTTCCAAGTGCTTTTTCGACTGAAATATTTTCGTAAGATAAAATATCGTCTTCAAATGTTTCATCTATTTTTTGTAGAAACATATCTGATTGATCATTTGAGACAGAGTTTTTATCAAATCGTAATTTAATGATCCCTTTACTTGCAAGATAAGCAATATCTAAACCTTCAGGTTTAAATTTATTTATTTCAGCAGCCAAAGATGATTCTGCTTGATTGAAAAACATAACAAATTGATATTCTGTATTTTCTTTTTCATAATTTTTACTTAGAAAAGGGATCAACTCATCCTCAACAAGAGGTATAAATTCTCTTGGCGGTCCTGGAAAGATAAAAATGAATTTATTTTCATGATTAATTTTTATACCAGGTGCTGTTCCCTGAGTGTTAGTTAGTTTTTCACTTCCAACTGGAATATAAGCTTGCTTTATGTTTGTATCAGGCATAATTAACCCGCGAGCTTTCCAACGTTCTTTCATCCACTCTAGATGATCATCATCTAGCTCAAGTTCCATTGATAAAGATTCGGAAATTGTTTCCTTTGTTATGTCATCTTCTGTTGGCCCAAGACCTCCTGAAGTGATAATTACATCACAATCTTTGAGTAAAAAATTAAGTGCATTATTAATTTCATCTTCTTGATCCGAAATTGTAATATCTTTATCTAATTTAAATCCATTTTCATATAAACGTTTACCGAGGTTTGTTAGGTTTGTATTGACTGTATCCCCTAGCAGTATTTCTGTACCAATTGTTAAAAAACCAATTTTCATATTTTTAGGTTAGCAATGTTTAATTTAAATATAACTATGATAAATGTATGAGAAAAACAATCATACTTTTACTTTTACTATCTTTTTGTTCATCAGGATCTGATAGCACCTCAAATGAACCAGCTCAAAGTGCAGCAGCATCTTCCATTGAAGAACTTGTATACGAAGATGAAAATGGAAATTTAATAAATGAAGATCTTACTAATAAGAAAACACTTGTAGTTTTCTGGGCTGATTATTGAGGAATTTGTAGAGAGGAGTTGCCTCTCTTAGAAGCTAATCTAGCAGCAATTAGCAAAAACTATGATGTGATCGCATTGGCACATAGTGATGTAGATTCCACTATGACCTGGGTTTCAGAAAATCTAGAAGGTGAAATTACAATTGGGTTTTCTACATCTGATATGAGAGATAATTTAAAAATTATTGGTCAACCAATTTCTTTAATTATTGATACGGATGGAAATATCCTTTCGCGAGAATATGGATACGTCCCAAACGATTTATAAATTTACAAAATTTTAACTTAATACTCAAGCAGTTTCTGTCATAAATTGTATGATGAGAGTGTAATCTAGCGGAGGAAAATGTGAAAAAAACATTTCTTATACTTCTTTGTCTCTCACTTGTACTAGCTGCTTGCGGTGGTGCTGAAGAAGAGACAGTAGAAGAATCTGCAGTTGTTGAAGAAGAGGTAGAAACTCTAGATTCTCCAGCAGTAACTACAGCTGAAGTTTTAGATAAAATTACATTCGGTTTCATTCCAAGTGCAGAACAAGCTGATCTTCAAGACAATATCAAACCATTAATGAAAGTTTTAACTGATGGACTTGGTATTGAGGTTGAAGGATTTGTAACTAGTGACTTTTCTGGTTTATTAGTTGCAATGGGATCTGGCCAAGCTGACATTGGAGCATTTAATACTTTGGGCTATGTTAATGCACTAAATGTTTTCCCAACAAGAATTGAGGCAATTGCAAAAGTTGTAAGATATGGTTCTGGTTCATACCACGCAAATTTCTGGACAACAGATGCGAGTGTTTGTGATTCACCACCTGTAATCGGAGCATTTGAAAATATTGACGGTGTTCCAACACTTATTTTAGGTTCTGAAACAGAATCTCCAGATGTTAAAGCATTACAAGTTGGTTGGACCTTTGGTGATGATGGAAAAATTCCAGAGGTTAGAAATATTGATGGAGTTGATGTAACAGTCAGCCCAGGATATGCATGCGAGGCAGATTTAAATGTATTAAGGGGTGAAAAGGTATTATTTGTTGAAGAGGGTTCAACATCAGGATATCTATATCCTTCATTACAGTTGAAAAATATGGGTATTGATTACACATCTGATATCACGCAAGTTTTTGCAGGATCTCATGACGGAGTTATTTCCGGATTGTACAATGGCGATGCTAAATTTGGCGTTACCTATGATGATGCAAGAAGAACTTTAAGAAAAACTAACCCAGATGTTGGTGAAAAAGTTATTGCTATAGGAATTTCTGCTGAGATTCCTAATGATGTTGTTGCTGTAAGATCTGACTTACCAGAAGATATAAAATCAAAAATATATCAAATATTATCTGACTACATGGCTACTGATGAAGGAGCCGCAGTTATGGATGAAATTTATGGTTGGACAGATGTCGTACCTGCAAATAACGCAGAATTTGATGTTGTAAAACAAGCAGCCGAAGAATTCGGACTTTACGACGAATAAAAGATTTTTTAACCGGGTTGATTTTTCAGCCCGGTTAAAATTCTTATTATGATTAAATTTGAAAATGTAAGCGTCACCTATCCAGGAGGCGTTGAAGCACTAAAAGATCTAAACCTCGAAATCAATGATGGAGATTTTATCATAATTGTAGGTCTCTCTGGTGCAGGTAAATCTACCCTTTTAAGAACAGTAAATAATCTAGTTAAACCTTCAACTGGTTCTGTCTATTTGGAAGGTAAAAATGTTACGAGTGCAAAAAAAAAGGAATTGAAAAAAATTAGATCACAGATCGGAATGATTTTTCAAACATTTAATCTTGTTAATAGGTCAACCGTTTTAAAAAATGTTCTTACTGGTAGATTGAGTAATATTTCAACAATTAGATCAATACTAGGACTTTGGCCTAAAGATCAAAAAGAAATGGCATTTGAAGCCTTAAACCAGGTTGAGATATTAGAAAAAGCATATGTGAGAGCATCAAACTTATCCGGTGGTCAACAACAAAGAGTAGGTATTGCCAGAGCTTTATCACAAAAACCAAAAGTTATGTTGGCTGATGAGCCTGTTGCTTCCTTAGATCCAATCACATCAAGAGTTGTAATGAGTTATTTAAAGAAAATAAATACTGAACTTGGAATAACCACCATTGTTAATTTGCATTTTCTTGATTTGGCAAAGGAATTTGGAGATAGACTTATTGGACTTAGAGATGGGAAGCTTGTATTTGATGGAAATGTAAATGATGTTTCCGATGAAGATTTTGAAAATATATATGGAAGATCAATTAAATCCTCTGATCTAATTGGTGATGATTAATATACCAAAAAAACCGGCACCAACGTACCTTGTAACTTTAGGTATACCTGCAGCAATTCTGTTTACGATTTTTTCTTTTAGAAGAATAGGTTTCAACCTTCAAGACTTTAGAGAAAATCTAGCAAATAGAGCAATAGTTACAGATCCATTATTTAATCCCAAATGGCAATGGGCTTGGGATAACACAGCAGATGCATTACTCGAAACTGTACAGATAGCAATCCTTGCAAGTATCGTTGGATGTGCAGTTGCTTTGCCATTAGCTTTTTACGCATCAAGAGCTACAAATTTAAACAAATACTCTTATTTTTTATATAAGTCGTTTTTAAATCTTGTAAGAACAATTCCAGATTTATTTTGGGCTATGTTATTCACAGTTGCTGTAGGAATAGGTCCATTTGCTGGTGTACTTGCATTAATTATGTTTTCACTTGCAATAATGGGTAAGCTTCTGTCTGAGACAATTGACAGTATAGATCCTGGACCTATGGAAGCTGCAAAAGCAACAGGAGCATCACATAATCAATCAGTTTTTACTTCTGCGTTACCACAAGTGTTGCCAAATTATACTGCTTATTTTCTTTACATTTTTGAGTTATGCATAAGAGCTAGTGTGATTCTTGGCTTAGTTGGTGCTGGTGGGGTTGGTAGAATTATTGAAACACAAAGAATCTTTCTTAGGTTTGATAGAATATCTCCAATTATTGTAATAATTCTTGTAGTTGTCATACTTATTGAACAATTCAGCGTATGGATAAGAAGAAGAATTATATGAAAATTCCTCAACAGCCTTTAAGTCAACGAATACTGAAATATTCACTAACCACATTAATCATAATTGGTTCATTATGGTCAGCAGCTGGACTTGAAATAACTCTAGAAAGAATACTAGATGCTCCAAGACAAATTGGTATATTAGTTGGAGCTATGTTTCCTCTTGACCTAAGTCAAGAAGCATTTGATAGAATAATTCCTAAAGTTTTTGAATCCTTATTTATAGCATGGGCTGGAACAGTAATAGGAGCAATATTTAGCTTTCCGGTATCTTTTTTAGCTGCCCAAAATGTTGCTGTTGGAATTGTAAGTAGAACAACTAAACAAATATTAAATGCAATAAGAGCTTTTCCTGAATTAATTTTAGCATTTGTTTTCTTACCAATCACTGGACTTGGTCCGTTCACTGGAACATTAGCAGTAGGCATACATTCAATTGGTACATTAGGAAAATTATCTTCAGAGGTTATCGAGGGAATAGATGAAGGACCTTTAGAAGCTATAAAATCATCAGGTGGATCCAAATTAAATGAGCTTTCATTTGGTGTAATTCCTCAAGTAATGCCAACAATAACTTCTTATTGGCTATATAGGTTTGAAATAAACCTGAGAGCTTCTGCAGTATTAGGTGTTGTAGGCGCGGGTGGAGTTGGTCAAGAACTTATAAATCAACTGAGGTTTAGAGATTTTCCTAGAGCGGGTACTGTTCTTATATGTACAATTATTTTAGTTCTTACTGCAGATACAATTTCAGCAGCAATAAGAAATAGAATTATTAAAGGAAAAGTTGTAAAAAGTTAATTACTCTTCGTACCAATTATCGTCAGCCGTCTCAACTTCATCGTCTGAAGTTTCAGATTGATCAATATTACTAGAATCATCAATTGAGGAAAGATTATTAGTTTCATATTCTTCTACTGTAATTAAAACCTCTCTGGCTTTTGAGCCTTCTGAAGGACCTACAATTCCTTGAGATTCAAGAATATCCATTAATCTACCTGCTCTAGCAAATCCAACTCTTAATTTTCTTTGTAACATTGATGTAGATCCTAACTGTGATCTAACAACCAAATCTGTTGCAGTTTTAATTAATTCTTCATCTTCACCTAAATCATCATCACTTTGAGCAGTTGTAGATTTTTGTTCTTCAATAACAGCAGGATTATATTCAGCTTCTTTTTGTGACTTAACCCATGAGACTACATCTTTAATTTCTTCTTCAGTAACCCAAGCACCTTGGATTCTTTCTAATCTAGGATTTGAAGCTGTAACAATGAGCATATCTCCAAGTCCAATTAATTTTTCAGCCCCAGACTGATCAAGGATAACTCTTGAGTCTGTTGTTGAGGCAACAGAAAATGCAAGTCTAGAAGGAATATTTGCTTTCATTACACCAGTTATAACATCTACTGAAGGTCTTTGGGTTGCAACAACTAAGTGTATTCCAATAGCTCTAGCCATTTGAGCAAGTCTTACAATTGCTGATTCTACTTCCCTACCAGCAACCATCATCAAATCATTCAATTCATCAATGCACACAACTATGTAAGGAAATCTATCAAATTTTTCTGTATCTAATAATCCAGCATCAAATTTCTCATGATATCCATTAATGTCACGTACTTGCCCATCAGCTAATAAATCATATCTTCTATCCATTTCAGAAACAGCCCAAGTTAATGCATCAACAGCTTTCTTTGGGTTAGTAATTACTTTTGTAAGTAAATGAGGTACATTGTTGTATTGTCCTAACTCAACTCTTTTTGGATCAACCATTACCATTTTTACTTCATCTGGATTAGTCCTCATTAAGAGAGATGTAACAATTGAATTAATACAGGATGATTTACCTGCACCGGTTTGACCTGCTATCAAAACGTGAGGTAGTTCAGATAAGTTGATTAGTCTTGCTTGACCTGAAATATCTAATCCAAGTCCCACATTTAAAGGATGATCTAATTTTTTTGCCTCTGGTGAAGTAAGAACATCTCCCAATGAAACAAGCCTTCTTTGTCTATTTGGAATCTCAATACCAATCGCACTTCTTCCAGGAATTGGAGCTAAAAGTCTCACATCTGGTGTAGCTAAAGCATAGGCAATGTCGTGTGAAAGCGATGTAACTTTAGATACTTTGACACCAGGTGATAACTCAATCTCATACCTTGTGACAGTTGGTCCAGGAACAATTTTTGTTAATTCAGCTTCTACACCATGTTCTTTTAAGAGATTTTGTAAATCTGTTGCCGTTTGTTGTAAAAGTTTTTTTGAAGTAGAAACATCAGTACCCATTTTTAATAATTTCAATGGTGGAAGTACATAGTTGGATGATTTTGTATTTGGTTTTTTCGATTTAGGCAATGAAGGTTCTTTTGACTTAGGCTTCTTCGAATTAACTGATTTTTTGACTTTTTCCTTTTTCAATGTAACGACATTATTAGTTTCAACTTCTTCTGATGGAGTTATAGTTTCAGTATTAATAAGATCAAAATTTATTTTAGATGCCTCTCTCCTAGCTTTATAAAATGCAAAAATAAACCTATATGAGTAAACAAAAATTGCCTGAACTCCACCAATGAGATCTTTTAGTTCTATATCCGTCATATATAAAACAGAAATTATCAAACCAAATAAAAGCACAACATGCGTCATTTCTGCAGCAAGTAAATTATTTAGTGGATAAACAATGAATGCAGAAATAAAACCTCCGGATTTTTGTAGAGCAGCACTCCCAACACTTATTGACAGTGGTTCAGAGTGTATGTAAAAGTGAAATAACGCTGAAGTGAATATTTGTACCCAGATCGTTCCAATAAATACTTTTTGGGTATTTATAAAGTCTTTATCTCTTATAAGAATTGCAGCACCATAAATTAAAAGTAGAGGAAATAAATATACACCATAGCCAAACGACCATGTAAGTAAATTATTTACAAACTCTCCTATTGGACCAGCTTTGCCAAAAGAAGATAATCCTACAAGAATGCCTAAACCTGTCATAAACACAGCAACAGCTTGGTAAGACTTAAAAAATGAACTAGTGATATTTTTTGAAGTATCTGAAATACCTCTTAGAGTTTGAGGTACTTTTATTAAATTTTTCGGTTTAGACACCCGCTTACGCCCATCAACCCTTTTGCGAGTGGATGTCTTAACAGCCACGTATAGATTATACCATAAAAAATAGTAAAAAAGCCTAATTTTCCTTTATTTTTTTGTAAAAACCCCTAATTTTATTGGCTAATTCAGGTGTTATTGAGGTTATTGGAAGTAAAGGCTCTCCAACTTCCTCCCAACTTTCGGATAAGATTTTTTTAATTGGTCCTGGGCTTGGCTCTTCAAATATTGCTTCAAATAAATTAGATAATTGCATATTGATCTCTTCAGCTTTTTCTAAATCATTATCTTTGGCAAAACTTATCATTTCAAAAATCTCATCACCAACAACATGTGATGCAACTGAAACTACTCCTACTCCACCATTTATTACAAAATCATATGTTTGGTTATCGTTTCCAGAATAAATATCTACTTTATCCTTTAACAATTCAAGTTGCTTTTTAGAAAATTCAAAATCACCAACTGCATCTTTAATAGAGTGAATACCGATATCATCAACAAGTGTCTGAAGAGTTTCAAGTTCAATTAATGTACTTGTACGACCTGGAATGTTGTAAGCCATTATTGGAAGATCTGTTATTTTTGATATTTCTTCAAAATGACGCAAAATTCCATGTTGAGAAGGTTTTGAATAATACGGAGTAACAATCATTATGCCGTCTACACCAAGAGAATCTGCCATCTTAGTAATTTCAATTGATTCAGAAGTTGAATATGTACCAGTACCAGCAATAATCTTTGCTTTATTACTCACAGAATCTATAGCAGTAGAGTAAATAATCTCTCTGTCTTTAATTGAAAGGTTTGGTGATTCTCCTGTTGTTCCAGTAAGTACAAGTCCTTCCGATTTGTCATGTACCAATTTTCTACAAAGTCTCCAAAGAGTGTCAGTATTTAATACACCTCGTGAATCAAATGGAGTAATTGAAGCTGTTAATAAACTACCAAACTCAGTCATGATCGGTCAATTGCTTCTTTCATAAGAGTTTCAAGTCCATAAACATAAGAATTCACATTTTCCATTTCACGTAATACTATCTCGATACCTGTTAAATATGCTTTTCTATCATTAACTTTATGATCAAGAATAAATTCTTCAAAAGTATTAGAAAATACGACTTCTTGTTCAGCTAGATAATCATCCGACCTTAATGAATAAATATTGATTGAATTTTCCTCTGTTTTTGCAAAATACTCCCCCTCTATATCTTCTGAGTTCATCTTTTCTAAACTTGAAGCAACATCTTTTGAAGTTCCAGATGGTGCATCTTCCTTATTTGAATGATGTTTTTCTATTATGTGTACATTCTTAAATGTATTTGATAACTGCTCAGAAAAAACTTTTTGGAAAGCTGCACCCGCTGAAAAATTAGGGATAAGTACAACTCCTTTTTCAGAATTTTTTAATAGATTAATTGATTCATCATTCACACCTGATGATCCAATTATTAATTTGGCATCGTTATTTACAAGAATCTTAATATTTTCATTAACAACAGATGCTGGAGCAAATTCAAAAATATAGTCACATACAAGATCATCTGATATCAAAAAGTTTTTAAATGTTGAATCATTTTCTCCAGGATCAATTATCCCAATTACTTCAAAATCATCTAGATCATTAATAAAATTTGAGACCATCACTCCCATGCTTCCTTTACCACCGGAAACGATTACAGTCTTGTTTGCAATTTCATTCAACTTAATATTCACCTTATACTTGTATTATCAGTCTTTAATGATAATGATAAAAAATGGAATTTAAGAAAAAAACTTTAGAAACTCAAATTATTGAAATATTTCAAAAAATTAGTCCAGCAATTACACGACTAATACAGTCCGAAACTGATAATGCAAATATTGTCATTAATCTAGGTAAAACTAAAAGCAAAAACAAAAACGAGATAAACATAAATCCATCTATTTTGGTTAATGCAGTTTCAGATTCAGAACTTGAATTTAAGGAATTAATAATTGGAACTGTAGTTCATGAGGCTATACATTCTATGGAAGAATATAATTTCAATGTTGATGAAGATCTCACAAAATATAAAGATGACACTGAAGGGTTAACTAACATTGATGAAGTTCTTGAAGTTCTTGCGGGTCCATTTGGAAAATACATTTTTGAAATACTTGTGCATTCCTATGATGAGTTTAAATTTGTAAAAAACTTTAACGGGCTTAGATCAATCCTCGAGGATATTTATAAAGAATCTAGTATCAACATAAAAAATTTAAAGCCTTTCAATAAATTTTTAACATTGCTTTTTCATAACATCACAGGATATGTTGAATTAGATATAGAAAAGTATCCAAAAAATATTAAAGAACCTTTAAAAGAGACTTTAAGAGTGTTAGATAATTTTTCATATGATAAAAACTTGATAGAAGACACTATTGATATAACGATAGAAATTACTGATATTTGTAGAAGATACAATCTATTACCAGATGTTGATAGCCAAACATTGGGAGAACGTAGAGAATCAATAGAAAATTTTGAAGACTCCGTAATTGATGATTTAAACAAAGTCTTAATTCCTTCTAGTACAAATATTACTTCAGGTAATACCTTAGAAAAATTCTTAGGTAAAAAGGGTGCAGATTCAGAAGATGAAAAGCTTAACTTTATGGATGATCATGTTTCAAAAGTTGGAACATCCTCAACCGTTTATCTTCCAAATGGTAAAGTATCAAAATTACTGAGTACTAATTTACCAAAATCATTTAAAAATTTATATACAAATGGATTAAATACTTATAACTCCCTGTTGGAAGAATGGGATCTGCCCGTATTCAAAGTTACAAACAAAATAAAACCTTACTTTATACATAACAAAAAAAGGCTCAGAATCAGTGGTTATGATCAGGGCGATTTATCACCACATGTTCCTCTAATGCTTGCATCAGGTAGGTATGAAAGAATGTTTGAACAAAAACAGCGACTTTCAAACAAATCTTATGCAGTATCTTTACTAATTGATGGAAGTGGATCAATGCTTGAAAAAGATAAAGGTGATTTCTATCCCTGGTCTCTCTCTGCGGCATTAATAGGAGCAAGTTATCTTGCACAAATCTGCCATGAATTAGATATTGATTTTGAAGTAGCAATTTTTAATAGGAGCTTCGCTGCAGATGAATTAGAAAATGAAGAATTATATTTAAAAAGAAAGATGGCTGTTTCCTCGATGCTAAATACAAATTATGGATCGAATGCTGAATATTATTTCAATACAACAAATCATTATTTTATTAAAAAGTTTGATGATTCATGGAAAGAAAATTATGAAAAGTTTATAGGTTTAATTGAATTTTCAAGAAACTTAAGGGAGTCATTAGACAAAATAGAATCTAATTTAGATCACCCTCCTGCAAGCATGTTTGAAAGAGGAACCAATGTTGATGAAAGAAATATAATGTTTTCTACAAAAAGACTTCTAGAAAAAGGTTCTAAAACAAAACTTTTAGCAGTACTGTCAGACGGCATGACAAGAGGATCGCTTGAGGATTTAAAAAGTTCTATCAATTATGCTTCCAAAGTTGGGATTGATGTAATTGGGATAGGTATTGGAGAAAGAGGCACTTGGAAAGAATATATAAATAAAACCCAAATAAATGAACCTGAAGAGTTAATTCATTCAATAGTAAACATCACAAAGGATATACTTATAAAGAATATTGAAGAATCTACAGGAGTTGCTTGATGGCTGAACAAATATTTAAAAACCCAACTGGTAAGGGTGATATAAAGGTAAATGAATGTAAGTTATCAAAATCAATTCCTGATTATGAATCAAGAGCCGAACGCATACCTGAGTTAGATAAAAATTATGTAGACTTTGGAATTCAATATAAATTAGCTCAAATTATTAAGAGCAAAGAAGATACGTTTAAAAATGAAATCCCGATTCATATTGCACTTAAAGGACATATGGGAACAGGTAAGGATCACGATATAGAGCAATTAGCTGCAAAATTAAATTATCCATACTATCGGATTCCTTTATCAGGTGAAGTTAGAGACGTGACTTTACTTGGTTCAGTTCAATTATATGGAGATGGAGTTGGTGGAACAGATTCCAAATGGCAGGATGGCGAATTAACCAGAGCACTAAGAGGGCCTTCCATTATTAATCTATCAGAATTAAATGCAGCTGGACCAGAAGTTTTATTTGCTTTACATTCACTATTAGATAGACATAAAAAACTAGAGCTTCCTAATGGAGAAGTTATTGAATTAAGAAATGACTCATATATTTTTGGAACAATGAATCCAACGAGCTTAAGAGATTATGCGGGAACACAAACTCTAAACAAAGCATTTGCTGATCGATGGGTTATTTGGGATAAACCTTTTCCTAACAAAGAACAGCTTGAATCAATATTTAAAAAACGATATCCAAAATTACAAAATGAATTCACAGATCTAATAATCAAATTGGCTATTGAAATTAATAACTCATTTTTATCTGATGACATAAGCATCAATATTGAAACGCCAATGAGTCTTAGAACAGTTGTAGAAAGAATTCCCGTTGGATTAGATTTGTACAAAAATGCTTCGGATCCTTTGCATGAAACATGGAAAAATATGGTTCTTCCTCATGTAAATCCTGAAGACCTTGATCATTATTCGACACTATGGAATACCGTGGTAAGAAACGGTCCAAATATAAAACCTAGTTTGTAACAAGTTTTACTAAAGGAATATCTCTCTCTGTTTTTGACCTGTAAAGATTAAAAGTAGGATAGAAATCAGTTAATAGTTTCCAATACTCTTCCTTTTCAAGTTCATCAACAATTAAAGGCTTTGCATCTTTGTATTCCTTATTTACGAGTATTTTTACTTTGTCTGTATTTATGTTGAAAAACCAATCAGGAGTTTTGTCTCTCCCTCCATATGAGGCTGCAACAAGATATCCTTCATCAATTACAACATAAGTCAAAGGTGTTTTTCTTAATTTATTTGATTTACGTCCAACTGTTTCTAGGAGTAAAATATTCTCCCCTATTAGCTTTCTGCCAATAAATGTATGATTGAATTTCATAATATTTGAATGGACAGTTGTTATTAACTTGACGAGCCAAGTTGGCCAATATGTGAATGTTTTACCTAGTAATTTCCAGATATTTTACTCCGGAGAGTCTTGATTTTTATTTTTAAAACCGTCGATTTTATTTTGAAAATCTTTAATTTTCTGATCGATATCAGACATTTCTAAATTTGTAACTTCTTCTTTTAATTTATCAATCTGCTCTTTAACAAACTTGTTTTCATTAAAAACGTCATAAAATACTTTTATTAAGATTGTTGATATTACTAATTTTATGATTTTCTTCATATATAGATAATACGTAGATTTAAATCATAAATAAAGTATTTTATTTGATGTTCCTATTGGAGTAAGAGAGTTTCACAATTAAAATTAAATTGTGAAAGATTTATTAAGCAGTCTTGTAGCTGAACAGCAACTTCTAGATCAATACTTACAAAGTATTCCTGTAAGAAATTGGGATACCAAAACAACCTTTAAGAATTGGAACATCACAAATCATGTAAGTTATCTAGCAGGACTGGAAGATCTAGCGCTTAACGCAATGAAAAAGAAAGGTACCGATTTCAATAAATACAGGGGGCCAAAAGGGTTAGAAAAATTTGAAAAAGAATGTATAAAAAAAGGTAATGAGATGAGACCACAAGATGTTATTGAGTGGTGGAGACTCTCAAGAGCAAAGGTTGTAGAAATTTTAGCTAAAGGGTCTCCTGGAAAAAAAATAAAATGGTGGAATAACGAAATTGATTATCTCACATTTTCATCTACAAAATTAGCTGAAACTTGGGCTCATGGCTTAGACATTTACGACAGTATGAAAAAAGATTATGAAGATACAGTAAGAATTGAACATGTTGCATTATTTGGATGGCTAAATGCCGAACACACAAGTAAACAGAACAAAGTCAAGTTTAAAGATTTGAGAATTGAATTAATTGGTCCTGAATACAGAGCGTGGCAATTTGGAAATGAGAAGTCAGAAAATAGTATTAAAGGAAATGCAAGTGACTGGTGTAGGATTGTAACTGGTAGGACAAATAAGGGATTCAAACCAACTCTTTCAGTTGAGGGTGATTTTGCAAAAAAATATCTAAAACTACAGCACGCAAAAATTTAATTTATGATCATCCATGGCGTAGTTCATTTAAAAGCTTTGCCGGGTTCACCGTCAAATTCCTTAGGATTAGATGAGATCACCAAACTTGCCCAAAAAGATGTAGAAAATTTATATACTGCTGGGGTTGATGGAATTATTATCGAAAACTTTGGGGATGTACCTTTTGTAAAAAATGATATTTCAAAAAGAACTCTTGCTAGTTTTACTTCTGTTGTACAAAAGTTAGAAATAAATTCAGAATTAAAAGTTGGTATAAATGTTTTAAGAAATGATGGAATAGCAGCTCTATCAATTGCAGAAGCTACGAATTCAGATTTTGTAAGGATTAATGTTTTAAATAATGTAATGATGTTTACCGACCAGGGAATAATTGAAGGTGAAGCACATGAAATTTCTGATTTTAAAAAAAATCTAAATAATGATATTGAAATATATGCTGATGTGTTTGTTAAACATGCAGTACCACCAGAGGGTTCGAAAATAGAAAATCATGCAGAAGAATTAATAAACAGAGCTGGTGCAGATGTTGTTATTGTAACGGGTGATGGAACTGGTCATCAAATAAATATGGATGACCTTACAAAGGTTAGAGAGATAGTTCCTGTTGGAAAATTAGCAATTGGATCAGGAGTTGATCATACAAACATTAATCAATATGAAAATATTGCCGATATTTTGATTATTGGAACAAGTTTTAAAAAAGATGGAAATGTTGAAAATCCAGTTGATATTGATGCGGCTAAAGAAGTTATTGATCAATTAAAATAAATTTTTAATAAAACTCTTAAATATTGATTTGCTTACTATCATTTCTATTTGAATGGAAGCCATACTTAATCCAGCCATTATTTTATTTATTTCTGGGATCATCATTGGACGAATATTTAACGATACACTGCCACCAGCTCTATCAAAATATTTAGGATATTACTTGCTTCTTTCATTGGGTCTAAAAGGTGGTATCAGTTTGCAACAAAACGGATTCACTAGCGAAGTTGTTAACGCTATATCCCTTGGAATATTTTTTGCATTGCTTATTCCTTTGCTTTCTTATTTATACTTAAGAAATAATTTAAATATTGATGATGCAGCTGCTCTTTCTGGCACATACGGTTCTGTAAGTGCAATCACTTTTGTTACTGCAATATCCTATTTATCAACAAACTCTCAAGCATTTGATGACTATATGTCAGCTGTTCTCGTTGTAATGGAATTCCCTGCAATTTTTATGGCACTTTTTCTTATTACAAGAAAACGTAACGTTGACCAAAATAATTTTGAAATAATAAAAACAGCATTTTTAGAAGTGCCAAATGTATTGTTAATATCTTCACTGATAATTGGCTTTAGTATCGAAGGCACAATTTCAGATAATGTTGAATTCTTCACTGATACTTTGTTTGAATATGTTTTATATTTATTTTTATTTGTGATGGGAACTCGTGTAGCTAAAAGACTTAAAGAGCTAAAGGGTAAAGGTAAAACTTTAATACTTTTTGCATTGATCACTCCCCTTATAGGATCTCTCTTAGCATTATTTGCATCAAACTATTTTGCACTTTCAATTGGAAATGCAACATTACTTATGGTTTTGACGGCCAGTGCAAGCTATATTGCTGTTCCAGCAGTAGTTAAAGATGCAATTCCAGATGCAAATCCAGCAATTTATCTTGGTTTGAGCTTAGGTGTGACTTTTCCTTTTAACATAATCATTGGCATACCCGTCTATCACGAGCTTGCAAAATATTTTATAAGTTAGTTAAGCTGTAATAAATGTACACCCGTAAATATAAAGTAAATAGACAAAAAGTTCACTATGTAAAATTTGATAAGGATACCTATTTACTCGAATCATTAACTGAATATGCAATCAACAATAAAATAAAGACTGCTGAAATTTCGTTTATAGGTGCTGTTCAAAATTTAAATGTTGTTTACTTTAACCAAGAAACTAAAGAATACGAAGATCACTTTTTTGATGGTGGTTTTGAGGTACTGAGTGGTCTTGGAAACATCACATTATTTGAAAATAAACCATTGGTTCATATCCATATATCTGTATCTGATAAAGATGGAAAGGCATTTGGAGGACATTTAGTTAATGGTACAAAAATTTGGCTTATAGAGGCCATCATAAAGCAACCTACATTTATAGGAAAAAATTATATCAATAGATACTTTGATGAAGAATTATGTTTGAATGTTTGGAATGACTAGGATAAAGAATTTCCGTTAATACTAAACCCACCATCAACAGTTAGTATTTCCCCAGTTATCCAGCCAGCTTCTTCTGAGCACAAGAAATATACGGCTTCTGCAATATCTTCTGGTTCTCCAAGTTTTTGAAGCAAATGAAGATTTTTTGAATATTCTTCATTTTCCCATAAAAGTTGTGAGAGCCTTGTTCTAACAATTGCCGGAGCAACACCATTTACTCTGATATCAGGTGCTAATTCATAAGCAAGCTGCTTTGTCATGTAAATTAGAGCAGCTTTAGAAATATTATATGCCCCCATTAGATCAGACGGAAAATATCCTGCTACAGAACAGATGTTCATAATAGCTGTGCTTAATTCATTTTTGTATGCTGCTCTTGCCCAAAGTAAAGGACCTTTTTGATTTACTGCCCATGTTTTTTCAAGAGCTCCCATATCAACATCCATTAAGTTTCCACCAGCAGGATTTGTTCCTGCATTGTTGATCAAAATATCAAGAGATCCAAATTTTTCATTTATTTCTTTACAAGTACGATCAGCGGCTTCTTCGTCATCAGCTTTTGCCATAATTGTATGAAAATTATCGTTATTTACAGAATTTTGAAGTTCTTCTAAGGTGTCAGGTTTTCTTCCTGTAACAACTACATTAGACTCTCCATCACTTAAATATTTTTCAGCGATTGCAAGACCAATACCCCTGGTCCCTCCTGTGATAAGTACAGTTTTCATAAAATTAATTATAACACTCATAAATCAGTGAGCAGTTACAGTAAATGAGTCATGAATAACTTTGAGAAATACACTTTTTTATTAACTAAAAATAAAGATTTTCAAAAACTTTTTTATGCGAAGTTTATAACTTATATGGGTGACTGGTTTTTAACAGTTCCACTTTTAAGCATTATTTATGAACTAACCAATAGTCCGCTGATAACTTCAATTGTTCTTGTAGTACAAAGTGCTCCCTATGTCATACTTGGTAGTTTTGGAGGATATCTTGCTGATAAATTCGACAGAAAAGTTGTAATTGCTGTTTCGGAATTTCTATCCGGATGTGCTGTCTTATTGATTATGTATTCTGTATCTACGGAAAATGTTTTATTTATCCTTATTTCTTTTTCCTTTTTAGGCGTTGTAAATTGTGCTTATATGCCTGCTTCAGACGCTGCCTTGCCAAATGTAGTATTAAGAGAAAATTTACCTGAAGCAAATGTACTTAATTTTTCAACTTGGGGAATTGCTGCTGGACTTGGAGCTGGACTTGGTGGATTTTTATCTGAATTTTTATCAAGAAATCAATTGTTCACCATAAACTTTCTGTCTTTTATGTTCTCTGCATTCCTTGTATTTCTAATTAAAACAAACTTAAATGAAAATTCAAAAAATGTTGACAATAGTAATAGAGTTAAATTTCGAGATGGACTGAATTTTGTTTTATCAGATAAAAAAATATTCTATTTAACTGTAACAAAGGGAATGTTTGGTATCTCAGCTGCTGGCTTACTTTCATTGTTTACAATACTTTCATTAGACATATACAACACTGGTGATTTTGGAGCAGGTTTAATGTGGAGTGCTCGTGGCGTTGGTGCATTTATAGGGCCAGTAATGTTTAGGTACTTTTTTGGAAAAACAGATCAGAAACTTCTTTCAACTATTGGTCCCTGCATAATGATCTGGGGTATTTTCTACTTTCTAATAACCTTCTCACCTAGCTTATATATAACAACTCTTCTTCTTGTCCTAGGTCACTGTGGTGGAGGTGCACAATGGGCTTTTTCATCTTATGGTATACAAATTTTGACCCCTGATAATATTCGAGGACGAATTGCAGGTTTGGATTACTCTTTTTATTTTTTAATGTTTACAAACTCAAATCTTATTATTGGATACTTGGCTACTCAGTATGGCGTCTTAACTTTATTTAAAATATTTCCAACTTTAGGATTTTGCGTTGGACTTTTTTGGTTTATTAGAACAAGATCTTTCTGGAAAACAATCGAAAGTTAATCAACTTTAGGAATGTCTATCAATTTGGTTGTGTAAGCAGCTGATTTTCTATCAGCTCGCATTTTCCAGTTTTTTTGAATTCCCTGTGCTCCCATAAATAAAGTTCCATTTCCAAATCTATCATTTAACTGGTCTAGTGAATCCATAAGAATATCGGATCTCTCATAATTCTCATGCTCATAGAAGCTAAACTGTTCATGTTTGGCATCAGATATATCCAAGAGTATTACGCCTATTTTTTGGTACTCATAATTTGGCAAAAAAAGTTTATTTGTTAATCTTTTGGCTTCTTTGATTATTTTTGAAGTATTACTAGTTGGAATTGTAAAGAAAGAGCTCATTCCATTGCTATATTTTCTTTCATCTTCTATAAATGGACTTGTTCTTAAAAATACGTGAATACCTCCAGCTCTTGAATTCTGAGCTCGTAACTTTTCACAAGCTCTTGCAACGTATGTTGAAACAGCTTCTTCAAGTTCATATACTTTTGTTACTTTTTTCCCAAACGACTTTGAAGAAATTATGTTTTTCTTATTTTTAACTTCTTCAATTTGCATACATGATATGCCATTTAGCTCATGATAGATTCTCTCTCCTACAATGCTCAGAGTCTTTCGTATCTGTCTTGGATCTCCTGTTGAGAGTTCATATGCTGAATTGATACCAATTTTTCTTAGTCTTCTACCCCATCTTGTTGAGATACCCCATATATCTTCTAGTTCGAGGTCTTTTAGAACTCTTACTCTCTCTGACTCTTCACGTATATCAAAGACATTTGATTCCTCATATTTTTTTGCTTGTCTGTTTGCAGCTTTTGCCAGAGTTTTTGAGGGTCCAATACCAATCGAGATTGGTATCCCTGTCCACTGCTTTATTAGTCTCCGTATTTCATTCGCTGTCTCCGTTAAGTCGCAATAATAAAACTTGCTAATATCTAAAAAAGCTTCATCAATTGAATAGATTTCGATGTCTCCAACTATTGATCGTAAAGATGTCATTACTCTTGCTGACATGTCTCCATAAAATGTATAGTTCGATGAAAATACATGGACATTGTTTCTCTTTATCAATTGTTCATATTTAAATAGTGGAGCGCCCATTGGAATGCCTAATGCTTTTGCCTCATTTGACCTTGCAACAATGCATCCATCGTTGTTTGAGAGAACAACGATAGGTTTTCCTTCCAGTTTTGGATTAAACACCCTCTCACAAGATGCGTAAAAATTATTACAGTCGACTAAAGCAAAAATTTTATTTTTCATTCTTTATTTATTTCTTTGAATACTGTACACTATTCTAAGATAAAAGAAAGACATTTTTATGCCAAAAGGTGGAGCAAGAAAAGGAGCAGGAAGGCCTAGAGGTCAAGGCAAGTATGGCGAAGCAACTAAAGCGATTCGTGTACCCGAAAGTAAAGTTAAGTACATTTCAGAAATAGTAAGTAAAGGCCTTTACGAAATTCCTCTATACGGAGACCGAGTTGCAGCAGGCTTCCCATCCCCTGCAGATGACTACTTAGAAGACAAGATTGACCTCAACCAATATCTAGTAAAACATCCTGCATCAACATTTTTGGTAAGGGCATCAGGAAATTCAATGATAAACGCTGGAATATTCCCAAATGATATTTTGGTAGTCGATAAAAGCATCAAAGCCGAAAATGGGAATGTGGTAATAGCAATAATTGATGGTGAGCTAACAGTAAAAAGATATATTAAAAAAAGATCATCAGTTGTCTTGCAACCTGAGAATGAAGACTATGAGCCTATAGAGTTGAATGGAAAAAGTGAAGCACAAATCTGGGGTGTTGTTACCAGCGTAATTCATGACCTTTAATCATGAATCAAGATCAAATTTGTAAATACCTTTTGCCATTAGTGAAGTTTCTTGTTCAGATAATTTAAGATAAATCTCATTTTTAATCTCACTAAATAACTCTTTGTTTACTGTGAAGACGGCGTCAACAATAACAGACGCTTCTCTATATTTTTCTGAAGAAACTAATGAGTTTAAGAATTCAAGTAAATTATCTTCTCCTCCGGCCATGTCAATATAGGTTTTTCCTATTTCATCAAGAGCAGGAGGTTTTAATTCCGATGGAGTTCCTGAGTACCAACCTCCATATTGTCTCCATACAGAATTAATTAAAAATTTGAAGTCATCATATACAGAAACTAAATATGGCTGTTGAAATTCAGGAGGAAGTGATAATTTTGAATGAATTTCTCGAAGAGAATGTCCACTATTCATCAAAGATAAAACATTGTCCTCAATCCACAACATACAATTGCTTGTATCAAGAAGTACTTTAGTAATTTCTTTTTTTCCTTTGATCAATGGACCGTGACCAGGAAAAAGATATTCCGGATTTAATTCAGACATTTTTTTAAGTACTTCTCCCCACGAACCCACATATCTTTGAGATTTGGATGGATTTCCAGCATTAGGTAATGACCATATAAAAAAATCACCTGTGAAAAGAGCATTGTCTTTTTCTGAATAAATATAGGTTGCGTCATCAGTTTCACCTTTCCCGTGAAACAACTTTAGTGTAGAATTGTTAAATTCAAGTTCATAACTATCATCGTATGTTGTATCAGGATAAGTAAATTCATTAGGAAAAACCGGAGAAGGTAATCCAAACTGTCTTTGGTTAATAATACCGTTATATCCAATAGTTTTTTTATAGCGATCAAACCTATTAACAATATTTTTATGACCGATAACTTCTGTGTTGCTATTCTCAAATGCATTAATGATGTAATCAGTACCAGTAACGTGATCTACATGCCCATGGGTATAAATAATAAATTCCACATTTTTAATTCCCCATTCCTTTAATTTACTTACAACTTGAACAGATGAAACTCCCATACCTGTATCTATTAACAATGCAGATGTATCATCTTTAAAAGCAGCTACATTCCCAAAATTTTTTATGAAAGCTAAATTTTTATTAACTTCAAACAACTCAACATTGAAACCCTCTTGAATACTTACCTGATTAGGCAATGTTTTTTTTGTTAAAAAACGTTTTGATAAATCAATAGGATTGTAGTTATTATCTGTATTCACAAACTGTAGTCCTTCTAA
>CACOKA010000011.1 GCA_902627635.1 uncultured Candidatus Actinomarina sp. | reverse complement strand
TTCTTTTGGATTTAGCCCTTCATCCTCAAGTTGAACAAGTAGATCATCAGTACCCTCTCTTCTTACTGCCCTACCATCTTCATCTTCTCCGTACTTTTGATGCCAGAAATCATCAAGTGATTTCACTTCAGGTGCTTTTGAAAAATTCCATACTGGCGTAGGAGATGGAATACTCCACTCTATTGTTCTAGCATCCCAAGGATCAAAAGGAGCAACTTCACCTTTTCTTCTTGAATACATCCAATTTGCCATAAATACGAGTGTTGCAATAGCAAGTATGAATGCACCAATAGTAACAATTAGATTCCAAAACCCAAGGTTAGTCTCTTCTGCGTAGACCCAGGTTCTTCTAACTTGACCTTGGAGTCCTAACCAATGCATTGGTCCAAAAGTTAAGTTGAAACCAATAATCATTAACCAAAAATGAATCTTACCCATTGTTTCGTTGTACATTTTTCCCCAGACTTTTGGAAACCAGAAATATAATCCTGAAAAAATGCCAAAAAGAGCACCTCCAAATAAAACATAATGAAAATGAGCAACAATGTAATAAGTATCTGTTTGTTGAGTGTCTGCCGGAACTACTGAGTGTGTGACACCACTTAAACCGCCAATTACAAACATCCCAATAAATCCTAATGCAAATAACATCGGTGTATTCAATGTTAATTTTCCGCCCCAAATTGTTCCAAGCCAATTAAAAATTTTAACTCCTGTGGGTACGGCAATAATCATTGTTGATAGACCGAATCCAGCTTGTGCTACAGGACTAATTGCTGAAGCAAACATATGGTGTGCCCAAACACCAAAACCGATGAATGCAATTCCAAAGCCTGCAAATACAATCGCTGGATATCCAAATAATGGTTTTCTCGAAAATGTTGGAAGAACTTCTGAAACAATACCAAAAGCAGGAAGTATTAATATGTAAACTTCGGGATGACCAAATAACCAGAAAAGATGTTGCCATAATACTGGATCACCACCACCTTCAGTCAGAAAGAAAGTTGTTCCAAATTGTCTATCAAATGTTACAAAAAATAATGCAATTGCAATTATTGGTAACGAAAAAGCAAGTAGAAATGAAACTGCAAATGTCATCCATGTGAATACAGGCATTCTCATCAACCTCATTCCTTTGGTTCTCATATTGAGAATTGTTGTAATAAAATTGAAAGCTGAAACTAATGAAGCAATACCTAGAATCTGTAGTCCGATTGCCCAATAGTCCATTGCGGTACCAGGGGAATACTTAAGGCCTGCATTTGGTTGATATCCAAACCATCCTCCATTAGGCGCTGAAGCTAATCTACTAACTTCCTCAGCTAGATAGCCCCCTTCTGGAGCACCAGCTGTTCCAAAAAGAAAAGTTGAGTAAAGAAACAATCCACCAGCAATGAATATCCAAAAAGAGAGAGCATTAAGTCTCGGAAATGCAACATCTCTTGCTCCGATTTGAAGTGGTAAAAGATAGTTGAAGAAAGCTGCACTGATGGGCATAATTGCTAAAAATATCATTGTTGTGCCATGCATTGTAAACATAGCATTGTATTCAGCAGCACTTAAAAAATTATTGTCTGGTTGGGACAACTGGATTCTTAATAAAAGAGCTTCTAGACCACCTACTAATAAAAAGAAAAATGCTGCATAGCCATACATTATTCCTATTCTTTTATGATCTACTGTTGTAATCCAACTCCATATACCTTCCTCTGCAGTTGGTCTTGAAAAAATATTTCTCTGTTTTTTTGGCTCAATAATTTTTGTCATTTTAATGTTCCTAAATATTCAATTAAAGCTTCAATTTCTCTCTCTGTTAATTCTAGATTAGGCATGAAAGTACCGGGTTTTAATTCAGCAGGATTAGCAAGCCATTTAGTTAAATTTTCAGCGTTATTTTTTAATGCAGCTCCTGCAAAGACATTTCTATTTGCAAAATGTGTTAAGTTGGGAGCTATCCGTTCACCTTGAACATCCCAAACTCCACCAATAACATGGCATTGGGTACAGCCTGCATTTAAATATACCTGCTGCCCCTCATATGCCAAGGAATCTTGAGAAAGTGTATTATCAGCATTTTTTTGTTCATTAATTACCCAGGCATCAAAATCTGATTCAGACATTGATAAAACTCTACCTCTCATTTTTGAGTGACTTAATCCACAGTATTCTCCACATTGTGCCCAGAATTCTTCTGCGTTGTCAGCATGAAGATTTAAGTAAGTTTTCTGTCCAGGAACAAGATACCTTTTTCCATTTAATTTAGGAACCCAGTAATTATGAAGGACATCATTTGACCACATCTCTAATCTAATTGGAGTATCTTCAGGAATTACAAGTACATTTGCTGTAGTTATTCCATAATCTGGATATTTATACTCAAACCACCACTGGTGCCCAATTACTTCAATTTTTAGAGCATCCTCAGGTTCTCTTGCAAGATCAAATATTGTTCTTACGGTAGGAACTGCGATAGAAGCTAAAATAATTACCGGAATTATTGTCCATAAAATTTCTAAAAAATTATTTCCATGAATTTGTTTAGGCTCAGGTTTGTCTGGAGAATCTTTAAAATAAAAAACTGAAAACAGTAAAGCACCTTGAACAATAAAGAAGATAACAACTGCAATCCAAAATGTTAACCAAAACAACTCATCAATTGTTCTAGCATAGGGACCAGCTGGACTCAAAGAGTCAAGAGGAGCATCCTCAATACATGCAGTAATGAATAAAAAGCTGCATAGGATAAAGTTTTTAGGTTTTAAAAATTTTTTTATATGCATAAATTATCTAGTCAATATTTAAGAATAGCGTCTACACCTGAAATAGGGTAATTATAAGTTAAAGTCTAACCGTCGTTACTATGTCATTATGAAGACAAATAAACCTTCCACATTCAAAAGCTATTTAAAACTTTCTAAATTACGTGTTATTGAATTATTGCTAGTTACAACAGTTCCCTCAATGGTCATTTCAATATATGGTATGCCACCTTTATCACTTGTTATATATACACTGGCCGGTGGAACTCTTCTAGCAATAAGTGCTAATGTTATGAATCAAGTTTTCGAGGTAGAAACAGACAAGCTTATGGAAAGAACATCAGATAGGCCAATTGTCACAGGTGAGCTTACAAAAACCAATGGAATAATCTACTCTATCTCATCTGGACTAATTGGATTTTTAATTTTATATATTTTAGTTACACCTCTTTCATCATTTATAGGGTTAGCAGCCAATATTTTTTATGTATTTATTTACACCTTAATTTTAAAGCCAAGAACAAATCAAAATATTGTCATTGGAGGTGCATCGGGAGCAGCCCCCGTATTAATAGGTTGGACCGCAACAGGTTCAGAACTGGAGACAGGACCTTGGGTTTTATTCCTATTGGTTTTTATGTGGACGCCCGCACATTTCTGGGCATTGTCAATTGAGAACAAAGCGGATTATAAAAATGCTGAATTTCCAATGCTTCCTATTCAAGAAAGCTACAAAAGAACATGTATATTTATAGGTATTTACAGCTGCTCAACAGTTTTAATTTCTCTAGTAGCAGCACCAATTCTTCAATTAGGAATAATTTATTTATTCGTCTCTATATTTTTTGGAGTCAATTTAATGTATAAAGCATTTAATTTGTATAGGGAAAAAATAAAACCAATCAATTATTTTATATTTTCTAATACATATTTGGCTGTTATATTCATAAGTATTGTGGCAGATGTATTTTGGACTTTAAGGAATATTTAAATTGCTTGACTCATTTTTATCAATAACATACCCACCAATTCCAATAACTAAGATAGGTCCGGTATTTTTTTCATTGCATGGTGTCTTTGCTGCGATTGGATTTTATTTTGGTGCAAATCATGCAATTCAACTTGCTGAAAAAGATGGTGCTAACTCAGACCTTTTTTCAGATGGATTAACGTGGGCAATATTTGGAGCAATATTGGGTGCCAGATTTTTTACAATACCTGCGCACATAGGCGAAACTGGCTACGGCCTAGATGATATTTTTACATTAGCTGGAAGCTATTCAATCATGGGAGGAATGGCAGGGGGTATAATCGCTGCTTTCTACAGAATTCAAATAGTTGGAAAAGAAAGTTTCAAAAGGTATGGTGATTACGCAGCTACTGGATTAATCCTAGGAACTGTAATTGGACGTATAGGTGATTTAGCAATAGTTGAGCATCTAGGTCGAAAAACAAACTTTTTTTTGGGTTATGAAATATTACCCGGATACGATGTTGCTCCACAACATAATGGTCTAGAGTGTGCTGAGCCACTTACAACATGTGGAACCTATCATCATGTAGCAATGTATGACATGCTATTGGCTTTAGTAGTTTTTTATATATTTATGAATTTAAAAAAGCGATATGAATTTGGACCCGGTTCATGGATGGGGTTATGGGCAGTTTGGTACGGAGTACAAAGATCGATCTTAGATACATTAAGGTTTGGTATGGGCGATGCAACAATTGGTTCATTTACTTGGAATCAAGTAGGAGGTTTATTGTTAGCGTTATTGGGATTTTTATATTTTCAAAAAAATAAAAATTTAAAATAAGCTAAATATAAATCCAAAATATGCAGCGATGAAAATAATTCCCACAAGGACATTTCTTTTTATAACGTATCTTGTTAAGAGAACTGCGAGAAAAGATACAAAATACATAAGAAACATTTGATAATCAATATTTGAACTAATATCTCCAGGTTCAAATATAATTGCAGATCCACCAACGAGACCAATATTAAATAGATTGGATCCAAAAACATTTCCCATAATTAAATCTGGTTTCTTTAGTCTTGCTGCTGAAATTGCGCCTGCAACTTCAGGAAGGCTTGTTCCTATTGCAATTATTGTTACACCTACTATCAAGGACGATATGTTAAATAAGTCAGCAATTGCAATTGCATTATCAACCACTAACGAACTTCCAAATATTGTTATTGAGATCGCTAATATTCCCCTGAACCAAATAAATTTTTTTTCTTCCGAGGCTAATTCTTCTTCATCAATTGCTTCTTCATTAACCATCTTGTAAGTTACAAAAATAACAAGCGACAGTAAAACAATCCCTAAAACTAATGGAAATTGATTTGTAAGTATATAAGTTGATACAAATATTGTGGTAAATATCATCATCCACACAGGACTAATTTGATTTATATTAATTTTTTTGGAAAAGTCTTTATCAATAAATAAATAAAGGACAGCCAAAACAAGTAATGAATTTGCAATATTGGATCCGATAATATTTCCGATGGCCAGGGACAAATCACCATTGATAGCTGCTCCTGTACTTGTAAATAATTCTGGTGCTGATGTACCAAAACCTATAAAAGTTGCACCAATAACAGAATTTGGAAGTTTAAATTTAACTGCAATTTGAATTGCAGATTTGACCATTTCATCAGCGCCTTTAACTAGAAGTATTAGTCCTAAAACAAAACCACCGAATATTAAGAAAGTTTCCATAGGAATCTAGTCTTTAGAGTCTCTCCAAGCAATCCACTCTTTGACGATTGACATGTCATAGTCTGGTCCATTTAGGGGAAGAGTTATTTCAGTTGCTCCTGCTTCGACAAGTTCATCGGCCTTGTCAATTCTCTTCAGGTCTATTCCTATTGACCTTCCAATCTCAGAGGGGTCTCTTCCTATTTCTTTACACCAGTTATCTAAAACACTGTTTTTATGAGCTACTGTCTCTATGCCTGAACGATCTTCTGTCTTTGTTGCAAATCCATGCCAAACATCTGCATATTGAGCTGTGATTCTCAAAGTAACTTTTTCTCCTCCACCGCCAATTAATATTGGAATTTTTCTTTTTGGTTGAGGATCTAACATTGCCATTCTTTTTTCAATTCTCTCAAGAGATTTTTCTAATTCTTTTAACCTCCAGATAGCAGTTCCGAATTCATAACCATACTCCTGATAATCTTGTTCGAACCAACCTGAACCAATTCCAAAAACAAGTCTTCCATTTGATATATGGTCAATAGTTCTTGCCATATCAGTAAGCAATTCAGGATTTCTGTACGAATTACAAGTTACAAGAGGACCAATTTCTATTTTTTCAGTTACTTCTGCCCAACTCGCAAGCATAGTCCAGCACTCAAAATGTTTACCCTCTCTTCTTTCTCCTTCAGCCCATTGTGTACCATCTTCTTTATATAAGGGGTAGAAGTGGTCCCAATTATAAAGAACGTCCGCTCCCAATTCCTCTGCTTCAACAGCTGCATTTCTTATTTGATCATATTCTGCATGCTGTGGGTGTAAAAATACCGCAATTCTAGGTTTCATTGTTAACTTCCTTTAAATTATCCATAAATTCTATGTTAGCTTCCAATCTTTCTAATTTTTGTGCTGCAAGTTTTTCAGATGATGGAAGCGGATTCTTTTTGATAAAGTTTTTTATATCACCAGCAAATTCTTCGTCATATATTGCTGGAAGTGCGTCTAAAATCCTTGATGCGGTCCAATCTGGCATAATATTTAGCAAGTCATTAAAATTTTCTTTAATTACCTTCCATGATTTTTTCCCGATATATTTGTTGGTTATCATCGAAGCTAATATATATGGGCAATCTGCTCCGCGGATTCTTCCATCAAGCATAAATTCAACAATTTTTTTACTTGCATTTTGGTCTCTTACTTGACCTAATACCGCTCTGTACCTTCCTTGCATTTGAGGAGACTCTGCGTTTTCGAACTTTTCTAAAAAAATCTCAATTTTGTTTGTCTCATCAAGTGCGGATATAAAAAGGATCGAGCTAAAAAATGTTCCTTCTGAAATAGACTCCATTTTATTTTCTTTAAAAATATCACTAAATTTTTTTATAAACGAATCATCATCTAAATTTTTAGCTCTCAACTTGTTAATAGTATCTCTTACTTCTTTGATTTCTAATTCTTCTTCTTTTTTAACCTCAAATCCAAGCTCATTGTGCAACTCGTCAGTCAAGTCCCTTACAAAAGCTTTAAAACTATCAGAGTTATTAGATTCAAAAAGATTTGCTAATGTTGCTATTATCGAAGACATATAAATCCAGATGTCTTCGTCTTTCTCCTTTTTAAAGAACATTAAGAATTTATAAAAGTCTTTTATATCTGTCGGAGCTTTTTTAAATTGCATCCATTTATCTTCAAGAAGTCTGTATTTTTCGAGATCATTTAGTTTGTCAAAATTTGCAAGTATATTTTCAAAAACTTCATCATCATAAAATGTATGAAAGAATCCCCAACCTCCACTATTTATATGAGGAACTTCACCTAAATTCTTTAAATCTATGACTCTTTCAGCTTCGTCTAGCAAAAATTTTTCTTCATTTCCTGTATCAAGAAACTTAATTTGAACAGGTACTGGTTTTATATTATTTTTATCAGTTTCTACATTTTTAAGAAGAAAAGGTTTTTGTTTAATTGTTAAAAAATTATTGGAGCAGTCTACTTGTAAAAAGGGATAACCTTTTTCTCTTATCCAAAAAGGTAATATTTTATTGAGAGGTTGATTACTTGCCTCACTTAATGCATCCCATAAATCAGACGAGTTGGTATTTTCAAATTTAAATTTGTTTAAATAAGCTTCAACTCCATTTTGAAAAGCTTCTTCGCCAATAAACATTTGAAACATTCTTAAAACAGTTGAACCTTTTTCGTAGGTGAGAACATCAAACATCTCTTCTGCTTGATCCGGAGTTTCAACATCAAACTCGACCGGTCTAGAATTTTCGAGTGAGTCGATAGAAAATCCAGCAGTTCTTGACATATTCATTGCGTTCCACTGTTTGAATTCAGGATATGTATTATATGATGCAATTACTTCCATCAGACTTGCAAATGCCTCATTTAACCAGATTCCATCCCACCATTTCATAGTGACTAAATCTCCAAACCACATATGAGCAAGTTCATGTGCGATTACTGTTATTGATCTATCAAGTTCTGATCTAGTAGCTTTATCCTTATCAAATAAAAGCAAGTTCTCACGAAAAGTAACTGCTCCTACATTTTCCATAGCGCCCATTGCAAAGTCCGGGATAGCAATAAGATCTAATTTAGTTCCTGGATAGGGAATCTTGTAATAATCTTCAAAGAAGTCTAAAAGTTTAATCGCAGCTGTTCCCGCGTAAGAAGTTTGGTGTGAAAACCCAGGTCTATGTATTATCCGTATATCTGTCGTTTTAGACTTTCCAACAACAGTAGCTTCAAGATCTCCTATTACAAAAGCTACAAGATATGATGACATTTTCATCGAGTCTGCAAATTTAGTTCGTAGTTTATTATTTTCTACTTTTTCTTCCTCGACAACCATTTCATTGCTGACTCTTAAATACTTTTCATCAGTTATTATTGTCATTGAAAATATAGCTTTATATTCAGGTTCGTCCCAGCAGGGGAAAGCCGATCTTGCCGCAGTTGGTTCAAATTGTGTGGTAGCAATCCATTTTTTTTCACCATCTTCAGACATGTAGCTACTTTTATAAAAGCCTTTAAGGTCATTTGTAATTTCCGAATTGAATTCAAGATATAATTCGTAAACACCTTCACTCAATGTCTCTTGGGATTCAAAAACTATTTTTTCATCTTCCTCTATATAGTTAACTTCCAAAGGAATATCTTGTTTAGTTGTTTGAATTTTTGCTTTTGTAACTTCAATTCCAACACTATTTAAAACAATATTGTTTGTTGCTTCAACAACATTTAAATTGACTTTTTGTGCCCCGGTATATGAGAAATTATCTAAATCAACATCAAGTTCGATTTCGTATCTATTGGGATAAGTTGATTTGGGCAACCTCTTTTTATTCATTAAGTTAACTTAATCCCAATCAATATTTATGTCGTTGGATGAGTCAATTAGTTGAACTTTGTGTCTTCCAAAAAAATCTCTTTGAGCCTGAATAATGTTCGATGGATTATCTACAGAAGTCACATTATTGAACCAATTTAAAGATGCTGATAGTACAGGTGTTGGTATGTTGTATTTAGTTGTTATTTGCAGAACGTTGCTGATAGATGCTCTGTTTCTGTTCAAAGTACTAAAAATAGTATTTAAATTAAATACATCATTATTTTCGCCAAATTCTTTCTTTAGTTCGGATAATAAATTGGATCTAATGATGCATCCTCCACTCCAATTATCAAGAACTTCTGAGATTGATATGTTGTATTTTTCATCATTACTAAATTTTGATATTAATTCTAAACCTTGAATCATTGAGCACACTCTAGAAAAATATAGTGCATCACTGAGTTCTTTAGTAGATATATTCTCACTTATTAGTTCCTGTTTAATTTTTGTATTGTATTGATTACTACTCTGAACACGTGCATCGTAAGAGGCTGCAATAGACGGTATGGACACATTTAATGCCAATGAAGTTTGTATTGTCAGTCTTCCAGTACCTTTATTTTGTGCGACTGGTTTTATTTGGTCAATAATAAATTTATCTCCATCTTTTTTTTGAAGAATCTCTGATGTGATTTCAATAAGGTAAGATGATTTATTCTTTTCTGTTTGAGAGGAAAAGAAATTGGACATATCCTCATTTGTTTTATTTAAATTTTTTAATATTAAATATATCTCAGCGATTGTTTGCATCTCAGCATATTCAATGCCGTTATGTACCATTTTTATAAAGTGACCCGTTCCGGGACCTTGATATACTCCCAGACACTCCACTTCACTTTTTGCAGCAATATTTTTGAGTGTATCCAAAAGAGAAGTCTCTAAAGATAAATCTGAACCGACCATTAATGCAGGGCCATTACGAGCTCCATCTTCACCACCTGAAACTCCCATTCCAATAAAATGTATAGATTTTTCTGAGAGATACTTCCCGTTATCAATACTGTCTACATAAAAAGAATTACCTCCGTCAATAATCATGCTTCCCTCTTCCAATAAATCAGCCAGTCTTTCTATTACTTCTTTAGTTGCTTTGCCTGATGGAACCATAAGCAATATTGTTTTTGGGGTTTCTAAGCTCTCAACAAATTCTTCAAGACTGGTGTAGCCTATAAATTCATTTGAAAATTCTTTCTTAATGTCATCAAGTTTTTTCATTGAATCATTGAACGATTTAATTGTTACTCCTTTATCTGACAAATTTAGAGCTATATTTTTACCCATGACACCAAGGCCAACTAATCCAATTTCATTAAGCATTTATATTCTTTTCCATTATTTTAAGATTTAGAAGCCTATCGACTAATTTATCTCTCATCTCTAATTCTAAGACTAAGTAATTTGATTCATTCTTAACATTAAGGATTTTTCCAAATTTGGCAACAGTGTCTAATTTTGATGGATTGATTTGGTAAGACCCAAGGCTAACAATACCAAAAATTTCCTCCGCGATTCTATCTTTTAATAAATCTAGTCCGTCATTTTTTAGAGACGAGACAAATAATGCTCGGGGGTAGGACTCTTTAAGTTGATTTAATGATGCCTTGTCAATCTTATCAATTTTATTGAATACCATAATTTCGTTAGATTTCGCATCAATTTGTTTGAGAATATTAACAACCGTGTTGATATGCATCTCAGGAAGGGCAGTGGCGGCATCAACAACGTGAATTAGCAAATCAGCTTTTGTCGCAACCATTAATGTTGATTTAAATGATTCTATTAACGTCGTGGGAAGATTTTGAATAAACCCAACTGTGTCCGATAATATTAAAGGATCTTGAATATCCTTAATTCTTAATTCTCTTTGCAAAGAGTCAACAGTAGCAAAGAGTTCATCAGCAGCGTAAGCATCAGAATTAGTTAATTTCTTTAATAAAGTAGATTTACCAGCATTTGTATAACCAACAATTGATACCAATGGAATATTATTTTTCTCTCTTGAGCTTGATTGAACGTTTCTCTGTTTCTCTATCTTCTTTAATTCTTTTTTTAATTTATTTATACGATTATCGATAAGCCTGCTATCTGTTTCTAATTTAGTTTCACCTGGACCTCTTGTTCCAATTCCACCACCCTGTTGATTCAAGGTTTTGCCAAGTCCAGCTAATCTTGGCTTTAAATACACAGACATTGCAAGCTCAACTTGCAATGAGGCTTCTTTTGATTGAGCATGTAGTGAAAATATATCCAGTATCAAACCAGTTCTATCAACAACATCACATTGAAAAATCGTTCTTAGTTCTTTTTGTTGGTTTGGTGTTAGTTCGCAATCAAATATTACTACGTCAATATCATTCGATTTAGAAATGTCTTCTAATTCTTTTATCGAACCTTTGCCAATAAATGTTTTTGGATCGATTTTATCAACACGCTTAGTTTGGACAATATATGGAGTCGAACCAGCAGTTTTTACTAAATTAGTAAGTTCTTTCAGAGATTCTTCTTTATCTGCTCTAGTTTCATTTTTTAAAATTATTCCAACCAGAAGAGCTCTCTGTACAGTTACAAAGATATCCCTATCAGATACCGTCAGTAATCGTCTATCAACTTGGTTTGGATTATTTCTTTCGTTCAATTACTCATTAATTTCCAATTTAATGTTATCTATATTAATAAATAAAACTAGCGGAGGTGGACGGGAATCGAACCCGCCAAAGACACTTAAGCCTTTCAACAGTTTTGAAGACTGTGGAGCCCACCAGGCGCTCATTCACCTCCACAAATAAGACTAATTGTATAAAAACTAAATTATCGAATACAATTATTAAATAATGAATAATTTTTCTACAAACTTTGTAAAGCTTAGGGAAGAGAGAGGTCTTTCTATAAAGCAAGTAGCCTCTTTTACTGGGGCAACAACAAAAGATGTAAAAAAATGGGAGTCTGGAACAAGCTTACCAACAGATACAAAAATAATTGCTGCGCTTGAAGGATTATTGGGAAAAGAAATTTCTCAAACTTTAGAATCAAATGACTTTAAACCAATCAAAACATCAGAAAAAATAATTGAAGACTCATTATTTACAATCGACAAGGAAAAGAATGTTGATCTAAAGTCTGGAATATTTAATAGATTTAAATCAGACAAAGAGAAAAAGCAAAAAAATACTACATCAGAAATGAATGTCTTTGATGTTTACTCAGATAAGGAAGTTATTGATGATGACAAAAAAATTGATTTTGATGAATTATATGAAAATGCATTAGAAGAAAGACCTTATATTGGTGATCCAAAACAATTATCATTTTATTTTTCTAGGAACATAAAAACTTTTATTTCTGTAAGCATACTTTTGTATATTGCAGTAAAAGCATTCGAGATGTTTTTAAATTCTTTCAACTTATTTATTGATAATCTTTTATGAAATTGCATACTCTAGCAACTGCAGGCCTTGTAACCTCAATTCTTTCAATTCTTGCAGGAGCAATTGTGAGAGCAACAGGATCTGGTGACGGATGTGGAGCATCTTGGCCAACTTGTAATGGAAGAGTGGTTCCAAGTCTTGATACAACATCTGAGATTATTGAATTTAGTCATAGGTCTATCAGTGGAGTTTTGTTAATCATTACAATTTTGTTGTTTTTAAAAAGTAGAGATTCAGCTACGCCATTGCTTCAAAAAAAAATTATAAATTACTTAACTTTTTTTGTTTTACTGGAAGCTTTAATAGGGGCAGTAATTGTAATTTATGAATGGGTAGGTCTGAATTCATCATTACCAAGAATTATCGCAGTACCACTACACCTAGTAAATACCTTTGCACTTTTAGGTTTCTATACTTTAATTTATTTTCTTCTAAATGAATCAAAAAGTAGCTTAAATTATTTTTTTGATCAGAGATTAAAGATTGCATTCATCCTGTTCTTCTTAACCGGAGCAACGGGTTCAATTACAGCATTGGCAGACGTACTATTTCCAAGCGCATCATTTATTGAAGGACTTGCAGACGATTTTGACTCAACAAGTGAACTACTTACAAGATTGAGAATAGTTCATCCAATAGTGTCGATGATTCTATCAATTTTTCTGTTTTCAGAATCGAATAGGTTGAGTAAAGAATTTGGAATTAAAACTCAAAGTATAAAATTGTTAATTTACACTGGCGTAGCACTTGGAACATTAAATGTAGTATCAAATATTATTTTGCCCTTAAGCATCCTTCATTTGTTACTAGCTGACCTCTTGTGGATTACATATATTTATAAATCAGCCAAAAAATCAGTATTGTTAGAAAACACTGAAAATATTGGAGAATTGAATTAACTTTAAATTAAAAACAGCCCTATCCTTACTTTTCGGTAACTAGAAATTAAATTTAAAGGTCAAAACAATGGTGACAAAAACAATCCCATCTAAACCTAAAGCTTCAAAAATGGAAGCAGAACTTTCTGCTGAGGAAGATTCATTAACCCCTGAGCAAGAAGCTGAAGCTAGAGAAAAAGCAAAATCATTGGTCAAGAAACTTGCTGACGATAAAGGAAAACTTACAACCGATTTAGTTAGCCAATATCTTACTGCTATCGGAAACTTTGATCTTTTAACTGCTGAGCAAGAAGTTGAATTAGCCCAAAAAATTGAATCTGGTGAGAAAGCTGCCGTTAAATTAACTAAAAAGCAATACAAAGATAAAAAAGGTGAAATTAGGTTAAAGCGAGACCGAAAAAAAGGAGCTGAAGCAAAAGACGCGTTCCTAACTGCCAACTTGAGACTTGTAGTCGCAAATGCTCGAAGATATGCAAACACTTCTGGAATTGACTTTTTAGATTTAATTCAAGAAGGGAACTTAGGATTAATAAGAGCAGTTGAAAAATTCGATTGGAGAAAAGGATTTAAGTTTTCAACTTATGCAACATGGTGGATTAGACAAGCAATTACAAGAGCAATTGCTGATAAATCAAGAACAGTAAGGATACCTGTACACTTGCACGATACAATGGCTGCTGTCAGAGCCGCTCAAGCACAATTAAAAGCTGAACTTGGAAGAGATCCAAAACCACAAGAAATAGCAAAAGAAGCAGGTGTTGGTGTAGACAAAGTTGAATTAGCTTTAAGCGTAGCTGATACTGTTTCTCTGGAGCAACCTGTCGGAGAAGATGGAGCTCAACTTGGAGATTTTATACAAGATGAAGATGCAAGCGATCCATCATTAATCGTACAAGATCTTGATGTTGCTGAAAGTTTGCGAGATAGTATTAGTAGGCTACCTGAAAGAGAAGGAAGAATACTAGCTCTCAGATATGGCTTCTATGATGGTGTACCAAGAACTTTAGAAGAAATTGGTGAAGAATTTGATTTAACTAGAGAAAGAATCAGACAGCTTGAAAAACTTGCACTTTGTAGGTTAAGACATCCTTCATTTGGAATTAGAGAGCAAGACCTAGTTTAATTTAGAAATAATTACCTCTAAATCTTCAATACTTTCAAAGTAATTTATAAACTGTTTATCAAGTTCCATATTCTCGGGAAGATTATCAATAATTTCTTTCCAAAAATCTTTTTTCAAGTATATGGGGATTAAGTCATATTCTTTATTAATGTTGTACAAATAATTTGAGTTCCAAGCAACAAAAAGCTCGGTAAGTGTTCCAATTTTACCCGGTAACACAATGAAAGCTTTTGATTCGTTCAGCAAATAATGAATTCGATTTGATAAACTTTCAGCTTTAATTTCATTGTTTACATATGAATTAGGTGTACGTTCGAAACCTTTACTTGCTTTATCTGAAAATAATGTTGGTACAGTAACTCCGGTAACTTTAACTCCTTGCTTCGCTGCTCCTTTTGATACGGCTTCCATAGTCCCCTGATACCCACCAGTTGCAACATTATGTCCATATTTACCGATCAAGCTACCAACACTTTCAGCAAATTCATATTCTGAGTCACCTTCTTTGCATCTTGAAGATCCAAATACTGTAATTTGTTTCATATAAAAAGATTACAGACGCTCAATCATATAGAGGTGTAAAATAAAATAAATGTTTAATGAAATAAACAAAAGTATTGATGCAGCAATAAGCTCAGGTGCACAATACGCTGACGCAAGAATTCTAATATCAAAAAGTAGAGATATATCTTCAAAAGACGGTGAGTTGGAGGATTTTAGTAACTCTGAAAATATGGGTTTAGGTATACGAGCTTTAGTGGGATCGTCATGGGGATTTTATGCTACTTATGACCTATCAGATGAGTCACTAAAGGAGGCTGGAAAAAAAGCATATTTAATTGCAAAAGCATCTTCTAAGGTACCAGGTAAAGATTTTCCATTAGCTGATGTTCCAATTGTAAAAGATGAATATGTAACACCACATGAACAAAATCCTTTTAAGGTTTCGACAACTGATCAAATAGATTTAATTGTTTCCTCAACTCATGAAATGAAAAAAATAGGTAGCTCCAGAGCTTTTGGCAGGCTAAATTTTTGGGATACTGAGAAGTGGTTTGCATCGAGCCAGGGTCATGAAATATACCAGAACATAATTGAATCTGGTGGTGGCATCTCTTCCTTAAGTATTGGTGATGGAGAAACACAAATACGATCATATCCACAATCTTTTGGTGAATACAGAACAGGAGGATGGGAAGTCATTCAAAGTTTTAAATTTTTAGATCATGTTGAGAGAATTTCTGAAGAATCTAAAAGACTTTTAACATCTCCACAATGTCCTGAGGGGACAAGAGATTTGATTTTAGAAGGCAGTCAACTTGCACTTCAGATACATGAGTCAGTTGGTCATGCGATTGAGCTAGATAGAATTTTAGGTTGGGAAGCTGCGTATGCTGGTACGTCTCACCTTGAACTCAGTAAATTAAATGAGCATAAATATGGTTCACCATTAATGAATGTAGTTGCAGATGCTACCTTGCCCGGAGCTTTAGCAACGTTCAAATATGATGATGAAGGAACTCCTGCTCAAAGAGTAGACATTGTTAAAGAGGGAATATGGACAGGGGTATTGACTGGACGCGACAGTGCGGCCATTGCCGGTGTTAATCCAGGAGGAATGGTCAGAGCTGATGGATATGGAAGGTTGCCAATGGTTAGGATGACAAATGTTGGCCTTCTACCAGGTGATTCATCTTTGGATGAAATCATTTCTTCAACGGACGATGGTGTATATATGGAAACAAATCGTTCGTGGTCAATAGATGATTTAAGGTTAAATTTTCAATTTGGATGTGAAGTTGGGTGGCTTGTTAAAAATGGGAAGATAACCGATATGGTTAAAAATCCAACTTACACAGGAATTACTCCTAATTTCTGGGGCAGTATGGACATGCTAGCTGGTGAAGATGAATGGGTATTTTGGGGAACACCAAATTGTGGTAAAGGGCAACCAAGCCAAATAGGACACACTGGTCACCCAGCTTCTCCGGCACGATTCAAAAATGTGAGAATTGGTGTAAGAGGATGAAAATCTGGGATAATTTAATCGATGATGTTGGAAAATTAATTCCTGCAGGTGTCGAGTGTGAGATAAAAATGATTAATTCTACAGAGTCTCTTACAAGGTTTGCTAACTCCCATATACATCAAAATGTTGAAGAAGAATTAACTGATATCTTTTTAACTTTCCATGCCGATGGAAAAACAACAAATTTGAATTTAAACATTACCTCTATGGGATCAATTGAAGATATTATCAAAAAAGCCCTTTCAGAGATTGGAAACAATCCCAAAGACTCAACTTGGCCAGGCCTGACTAGTAAGGAAAATTCCTTTAACGGATATAAAGATATATCTCCTGATGATCCTGACATCAGAGCACAAAAAGTAAAAGAATTTATAGAAGAAGGTCAAACATACAATGGTGCTGGTTATTGTTCTTCAAATGTATCAAATGTTTTTGTATGGAACACAAATGGACTGAACTCTAGTGATACCGCAACAAGTGCCTTTTTAGATGGAATCTTTAGATCGGAGACATCTGCGGGTTCGTCTCATATTGGAAATCAAATCTTAAGTGATATTGATGCTCAGAAAGTTGGACAAGAAGCTTTCTCAATAACTAAAGAATCTCAAAATCCTGAAGACATTGACCCAGGAGTTTACGAGGTAATTTTAGGACCTGATGCGGTAAGTACAATTTTAGTTTTTCTTTCCGTTTATGGATTTAATGCAAAGAGTAAAGTTGACGGGACATCACCTATAGAAATAAATGTTGAGCAATTTGATGAAAAGATAAATCTAGAAGACGATCCACACAAAGATGGAGCACTTAATTTTAAAATTGATGCATCAGGTGCACCTAAGAAAAAAATAGAAATAATTACAAATGGTATCCCAAAAAACTATTTTCATACGAGGCGTACATCAAATGAACTTAATCAAAGCAACACTTTTCATGAAATGTTCGGATGGGGAGATAGTTTTGGGGGACTTGGAACAAATTTGTATCTTAAGCCTGGGGACATTTCCAAAGAAGAAATGATTTCAAATGTTAAAAAAGGAATATATATAAATGAATTTTGGTACTGTAGAGTTTTAGATCCTATAACTCAAGTAGTTACTGGTTTAAATAGAAATGGTTCATATTTAATTGAGAATGGTAAAGTAACAAAGCCTGTTGGAAGATTAAGGTTTACACAAAGTTTTATGTCATCTTTAGGACAAGGTAACGTTTTGGGAGTTGGATCAGATAGTAGATTTGCCGATTCCGAATTTGGTGAAGGTATTTTAAATGTACCAATGTTGCATTTGAAAGAATTTAATTTCACCGGTGGTGTTTCTGGATAGAAATTATTATTTTAGGGGAGAAAAACCAATCATAATTCCCCACAGGGGTGGAATTAATGTAGTCCCTGAAAATACTTTACATGCTTTAGAACATACAGTTGAACACAACTTTACACACTTTGAAACTGATTTGAGAATGACAAAAGATGGGGAGATTATTTTAAACCATGATGCAACAATAGATAGAACAACTCATGAAAAAGGAAACATATCTGAGTTAAATTGGAAAGATTTAAAAAAAATTAATGCTGGATCAAAATTTTATGAAAGAAAAGATTTAAACAGAAAGACCAGCTTTGTTTTATTGAAAGAGGCCTTATCTATTTTTGACAAACTTTGTTTTAATTTAGATTTAAAAGAATCTGGTATGGCGGAAAAAGTATACAAAATAATTAAAGAGACAAATGCCGAAGACAGAACCCTAGTCTCCTCATTTAATCCATCACGATTGGATGAATTTATAGAGCTTTCTAATGGCGAAATATTAACTTCAGGATCATTTAGGGAAAATGTCATTGCAAGATATTTTCCAACAAAAAAACGTAATTTTAGAATACAAGCTCTTCAAGCACCTTTTATTTATAGGGGATTAAAAGTCCACTCGAGAAAGCTGAAGGAATTTTGTGAAATAAATAACTTATATTTACATATTTGGACTGTAAATAATGATGAAGATTTTGACAAATGTTTGGAGTTTGGGTGTGATGGAATTATGACTGATGAACCACTAAAGCTAAGAAAATATTTAGAGCGAAATAGCTAGTTACTTTGTATGAGACTTAATAAATTTTTCTGCATCTCCAAATATCTTCTTCTTTCTTTGAGGGTCCATCTTATCTAAAGACCTAGTAAGCAATGAAAGTCTAGGATTTGATTCGTAAAAATTCCTGTTCTTTTCTGTAAATCTCCAGTACAGTCCATCTAAGGTATCACACCACTCACCTTTTTTATAATTACTCATTTTTAGTATGTAGTTTGATCCACAGGTATATGGCTTTGTTGACATCAAACCACCATCTGCATAAGTTGCCATACCATAAACATTAGGAACCATTACCCAATCTGAAGAATCAATATACATCTCCATAAACCATTTGTATATTTCATCAGGATGTATTTCACAAAGATTCATAATATTACTTATCACCATCAAGCGGGGAATATGATGGACATAACCATCCCTTATTGTCGTTTTAATTGCATCATCTAAAGGAATAATTCCAGTTTCACCTTCATACCAGGCGTCAGTTAATTTATTCTTATGGTTCCAATAGTTCTGCTTGATTTGATATTCTCCTTTTTCTTGATAAATCCCTCTTATAAATTCTCTCCAACCGATTATTTGTCTTATAAACCCTTCGAGAGAATTAATTGGAACATTATATTTATCTGCAAGTTTGATTGATCTCTCAATAACATATGAAGGTGTCAAAAGGCCAATATTTAGAAGAGAGCTTATACAGCTATGAAAAAGAAAATTTTCACCTTCCAACATTGCATCCTCATAAATTCCAAAATTTAAAAAACGATTTTTTATGAATTCATCAAGTTGTTTTTTTGCATCTTTTCTAGTTACTGGAAACCATAAGTTTGTTAACTCTCCAGGATGATTATGAAAATTTTTATTGATTACTTTAATTACTTCATCTTTATGGATAGAGTCTTTAAAACTTGGTAATGACGGTATTAATGTATCTTTTGGAATCTTCTTTCGGTTTTCTTCATCAAATGACCATTTACCTCCAATTGGTTGATCATTTTTATCCATCAGAATATTTAAGTCCCTTCTCGCTTTTTGATAAAAAGATGCCATCCTGTAAACTTTTTTTCCTTTTGCCATTTCATTAAACTTTTCTCTTTCAAAAATAAACATAGGGGATTTAATTATTTCAACCTCAATTGAATTTTCAATCATTCTTTTTAGGAACTTCTTTTCAAAAGGCTTGTCTTCTAGTTCAAATATTTGGATTTTATCAATTTTTCTTTTTTTCAAAAAACTACTAAGTAAGTCGAAGTAGTCTTTCTTGTCTTTCCTACTTTCAAGATCAAAATAGTTTACTTTTATTTCTTTTTCATTTAGTTCATCTCGATATTCTCTCATTGCACTTAAGAACAGATAAATTTTCAATTTGTGATGTTTAACGTATGTGCATAAACCAAAATCCTCAGCCATAAATACTTCATTGCAGCCTTGGTCTTTAAGATATTTTGGATCAAATAATTGATTTCCTAATATAACAAAAAAATTGTCCTTCATGATTTCAAAACATAGTTTACCATTATTAGTAACAACTAAATAAATCAATATAGGGGAGGACTACTTGAATTTTGCTATTTTAGAAAATGGTTTTTTGCCATCAAAAATCTCAACTATTCTCCCTGATGAATTTGACGATATTGAATATGTTGGAAACAATCTTCCGAAAATATTAGCCAATAATCAAATTGAGTCTGAAATACTGAATCTTGAACCAGAAAAAGATATATCACATCTAAGCATTGAAGAGTTAGAGAGAGCGATGTTGTTGTACTCTTACATTGGTCATGCATACATTTGGGGCAATTTAGACACAGACAAAGTAATTCCAAAAAATATATCAAAGACATGGTTTAAAGTATCTCAAAAGCTTGAAAGACCACCAATCTTGTCTTACGCTTCTTATGCCTTAAATAACTGGGAACTGCAAGACAAGAAAAAACCATTCGACTTAGAAAATATCAGAATTTTACAAAACTTTTTAGGGGGAATGGATGAAGATTGGTTTATCATGATTCACGTTGCTATTGAGTATGAAGCCAAAGAAATACTATCTAATTTAAAACATTATTTTATCGATCAAAATGAAGATCAATCATCATTAGAAAGTGCACTTGAAAGTATTAGAAAAATTAATTTAATAATGAACAGAATGCCTGAAAAATGTGATCCTTTTATATACTACAATCGTGTAAGACCATATATATTCGGCTGGAAAAATAACCCTGCAACACCAAACGGTGTAATTTATAAAGATGTCGATGAATACGATGGAAAACCCCAACTTTTCAGAGGAGAAACTGGTGCTCAAAGTTCAATAGTGCCTGCTCTAGATGCACTTCTTGGGATAACCCACTCAAATGACCCACTAAGAGAGTATTTGGATGAGATGAGATTGTATATGCCCAATGAACATAGAAATTTATTAAATAATCTAGACGAGTGGTCTAAAAATAAGAGAAGCAATCTCACAAGTCAAGATAATTCAGTAACTTTATCCAATGAAATAATAAAAGAAGTACACACTTTTAGAAATAAACACTTGGAGTATGCAAGGATATATATACACGAACAGGCATTATCTAACCAAAATAATTCAAATGTTGTTGGAACGGGTGGAACACCTTTTATGAAATATTTAGACAAACACCTTCAAGAGACAGTTCCAACTAATGATTAAAAAACTTGGAGTACCAAAAGAAGTAAAACAAGACGAAGGAAGGGTAGCGTTAATACCCAAACACATAACACAATTTACCGGCTTGTGTGATATATTTGTCGAGTCAGGGGCCGGTCAGGGCTCAGGATTTTCAGATAAAGATTACGAATCTGCAGGTGCAATAATATTAGGCTCAGCTGAAGAGTTATATGAATCCTCCGAAATAATTTGTAAGGTAAAAGAACCACAAGAACAAGAATTTGATCTCTTAAAACCATCACATGTTTTGTTTGGATATTTACATTTAGCGTCTAATTTATCAATGACAAAAAAGCTTTTAGAAAGAAAGTTAACCGGTATTGCTACTGAAATGATAATGGATGGAAATCAGTATCCTCTCTTGATTCCTATGTCTAAAATAGCTGGAAAGCTAGCAATTCAAAAAGGAATGCAATTCTTGGAATATTCTTCAAAGGGTAAAGGGTTGCTATTATCTTCAATTTCAGACGAGAGTAATTCAAAGGTAGTTGTTATTGGGTGTGGTGAAGTAGGTAAAGCCTCAATTGATAAATCTATTCAAATTGGAGCTTCTGTTGTTGCAATAGATTTAAATGAAGAAATTTTGACAGAATTAAAAAATAAATATCAAGATAAAATAACAACAATAATTGGTGGGAGTGAAGAAGCAAAAAATGAAATTAGATCAGCTGATCTTATTGTGGGAGCTGTACTACTGCCTGGAAGAAAACCTCCTGTCGTTATTACAGAGGAAGACATGAACCATATGGAAAAAGGCACCGTAATCATTGATGTCGCAATTGATCAAGGTGGATGTGTAGAAAATGTAAAGCCAAATACACATAGTGAACCATTTGAAATAAAAAACGGGGTAATAGTTTCAGCAATTGCAAATTTACCAGGGGCAGTTCCAAAAACATCCTCAATAGAACTTTCTACAATTTTACAAAATTACATAGATAACTTACTTATTGATGATTGGTTTGAAAAATATAAAAGTAATCCAAATTTGAGCCCTTCTTTGCAGATACACAATGGAATGTTGTTGTCTGTTGAGGTTGGTGATAGTTTAAGTTTGCCAGTTACTAAGTTAGTTTAGGTTTCCAATTTTTTCTTGATTTATTAAAGTTCTCGATATCGCCTATGTATTCAAGTGTGATATCAATCTTATCAAGTCCTTTTAAAATTCTATTTTGAGAGAAGTCATCTAGATCGAATTTAAATTCTATCTCTTCACATTTAACAGACCTTTCCTCAATCGATATATATATGTTTGTATTTGGATTATTTTCAATTTTATTAAACAGAGCCTCAACATTTTCTGAAGTTGTTTCAATTGGTAGTAGGCCAATATTTATTGAATTTAATTTAAATATATCTGCAAATTTTGTTGAAATAATGGCATCAAAACCCCAATCCTGAAGCCCCCAAGGGGCATGTTCTCGAGAAGAACCAGTTCCAAAATTATCACCTGCAACTAAAACTTTTGATCCTTGATATTCCTTTTTATTTAATGAAAAATCTGGATCTTTTTTCCAATCATAAAACAAAAATTCACCATAACCAGACCTCTCTACACGCTTAAGAAATTGCTTTGGCATTATTTGATCAGTATCAACATTTGACATTTTTAAAGGAAGCATTGTTGAATTTATTGAATTTAGTTTTTTCATTTTACAAATCCCTTATGTCTACAAATTTTCCATGGATTGCAGCAGCAGCAGCCATTTTTGGACTAACTAAATGTGTCCTGCCCCCAGCACCTTGTCTTCCTTCATAATTTCTGTTTGAAGTAGAAGCACAGCGTTCTCCTGGACTCAATATATCTGGATTCATTCCTAGACACATTGAACAACCTGCTTCCCTCCAGTCGAAACCTGCGTCAATAAAAATCTTGTCTAATCCTTCTTCTTCAGCTTGATTTTTTACGAGCGTTGATCCAGGTACAACCATTGCACCAATAGTTTCTGCTACTTTTTTACCCTTAACTACTTGGGCTGCCTCTCTTAGATCTTCAATACGACCATTGGTACAACTCCCTATAAAAACTCTATCTAAATTGATTTCATTAATTTTTATTCCAGGTTCTAAATCCATATATTCTAAAGCTCTAATAGCTGCTTCTTTATCAGATTCATCTTGAAAATTATCAGGATGAGGGATTTCGTCATTAATAAATATAACTTGTGATGGATTTGTACCCCATGACACTGACGGTTCAAGCTCCTCGGCATTTATTGTTACAACTTTATCAAAGCTGGCATCATCGTCAGAAAAAAGATTACTCCATTCATGTACTGCATCATTCCAATCAGAGTCTTTGGGAGCATAGTTTTTCTCTTTTAAATAATTGAAAGTAGTTTCATCTGGAGCAATCATTCCTGCTCTTGCTCCACCCTCGATTGACATATTGCAAATTGTCATTCTATTCTCCATGCTCATGTTTTTAATAACATCACCAACGTATTCAATTACATGTCCTGCACCTCCACCTGTTCCAATTTTCCTGATGATTCCTAAAATAATATCTTTGGGTCCAACCCCATCTGAAACATCTCCAATAACTTCAACTTTCATTGTTTTTGGTTTTTCCATAGCTAAAGTTTGAGTAGCTAGAACATGTTCAACTTCTGAAGTGCCAATTCCAAATGCTAGTGCTCCGAATGCTCCATGTGTTGCTGTATGGCTATCTCCACAAACTATAGTCATACCGGGTTGAGTAATCCCTTGTTCGGGTCCTATAACGTGAACGATTCCTTGACGAGGATCATTAATTCCAAAAAGAGTGACTCCAAATTCCTCACAATTCTTTTCTAGAGCTTCAATTTGAATTTTTGAAAGAGGATCTTTTATTCCCAATAGTCTGTTTGATGTTGGGACACCGTGATCAACTGTTGCCAAAGTTAATTCAGGATATTTTACTTTTCGATCAGAGATTCTTAGACTATCAAACGCTTGAGGTGAAGTAACTTCATGGACAAGATGTAGATCAATAAATATTAAGTTCGTACTCTCATCAATAGACGTAACGAGGTGATTATCCCAGATTTTATCAAATAAAGTTTTTCCCATATTATGTACAAATTATATTATTTTTTTAAATAAATTAATAGAGTTGTTTTAATCATTATCATTTAATCAATACATACTTAAAATAGGTCATCATGGAAACAATTATTGAAAAATTTTTAGAAATAGCGATTATATTAGTAGCTGCTAAGTTCGGTGCAGAATTAATGAGAAGAATTAATCAACCTGCAGTAATAGGAGAGTTAGTCATCGGAATCATTATTGGTTATTACGGACTAGGCCTTCTTCCACATTTTGAATCTGGAGATGTTGTGTCTACTTTAGCTGAGATTGGTGTAGTTCTTTTGCTGTTTGAAGTAGGATTAGAAACTAATTTAGACGAGTTTATTGAATTAGGCTCAACTTCTCTTCTTGTAGCATTAATTGGTGTTGTAGCACCATTTGCTTTGGGCTTTGGCTCAATCTATGCACTCAATTTAGGAGGAGAAGATCAGTTCGGAATAGCTTTATTTGTAGGTGCAGCAATGACAGCAACTTCAGTAGGCATTACCGCCAGAGTGTTTGGAGACTTAGGTGCTTTAAAATCAAGAGAAGCAAAAACAATCATAGGCGCAGCAGTTGTAGATGATATTTTAGGTTTATTAATTCTTACTGTTGTTGCAGGGGTTCTAGGAAGTTCAGGAGATTTCTCAATAGTTGATCTTGGAATAATCAGCGCAAAGGCAATTGGTTTTTTAGTTGCAGTAGTAATTGTTGGAAGAAAACTTTCCAAACCAATATTTAACTTCTTTGTAAAAATTCCATCACCTGGAACGTTTGTAACTGGTAGTTTTATATTTGCAATGTTGCTTGGAGCAGCAGCCCACTTTGTAGGACTTCATCCTATTGTAGGAGCATTTGCAGGGGGTGTAGTTGCTGGTGAATCAGGCATGACTCACAGAATTAGAGATGAGATGAAGCCTCTAAACTTTTTACTCGTTCCAATATTTTTTGTATATATTGGTTCGGAAGTAAACATTCAAACTTTAGCTTCTTTTGATGTATTTTTATATGGAATGTTGGTCAGTCTTTTAGCGTTTGTTGGTAAATATGTATCAGCTCTGGGAGCTATGGGTAAAGGATTAAATACTTCTTTAATTGGAATTGGAATGTCTCCAAGAGGTGAGGTTGGGCTTATATTTGTTGCTGTTGCTACAACCACACTATCAGACATAATTACAGGTGATATTATCTCAATAATTATCTGGATGGTAATAGTCACTACAGTTATTGCACCAATTCTACTAAATAGGATTTTACAAAAGGTACCTCTTTCTGAAAGAGATGATGATGAAAGGTTCGAAACACCTGTTGTAGAATAAGAAGATAAAAAAAATTAATATAATTAATATATATTTATTCACTAATTGGGGGAATTAATGCTTTTAAATTATCAGGGCTCTATATTTGCTGCTATTTTAGGTTTAGTTTTAGCAGCCTATTTTGCAAACAGAATTTTAGCTATAAACGTATCTGATGAAAAAGTAAGTAATCTATCAGATGCTATAAGAAAAGGCTCAATGGCTTTTTTAAAAAGACAATATTCTTGGATTAGTATTTTTGTTTTAGTCTTAGCTATCTTGATTCCTACTCTTACTGACCTTGGTGTTTGGGGGTCAGTATCATTTATTGGTGGTGCAGCATTTTCTTCTTTAGCTGGATTTATTGGAATGAGAATAGCAACAGCTGCTAATGGTAGAACAACTGAGGCTGCAAGAGATGGTGGAACATTAAAAGCTCTGCCAGTTGCTTTTAGAGGTGGAGCCGTAATGGGTTTCTCAGTTGCTGGTTTAGGACTGTTAGGGGTAGGTCTTGGATATTGGATTTTTGTTGAACTCCTAGAACTTGAAAACGCCTATGATATTCTGGCAGCAATAGGACTAGGAGGTTCTTCGATAGCTCTTTTTGCAAGAGTAGGTGGAGGAATTTATACAAAAGCTGCGGATGTTGGTGCTGATTTAGTAGGTAAAGTTGAAGCTGGTATTCCTGAGGATGATCCTAGAAATCCGGCAACTATTGCAGACAATGTAGGTGATAATGTTGGCGATGTGGCTGGTATGGGAGCAGATTTGTTTGAAAGCTATGTGGGATCTCTTGTCGCTCCATTAGCATACGCTGCAATTGTTTTTGCTAATTCGGAAGCATTGCCCTCTCTCTTATTTTTTCCACTTGCTGTTGGGACTATCGGAATGTTAGCTTCTATAGTTTCCTCGTTTCTTGTCGTCCCACAAGAAGGAAAGTTGGCACAAGCATTACATAGAGGAACTTACTCTGCCGCAGCTTTAACAGCAGGAGGTGTGTTCTTTCTTTCTAATACAATGTTTGCTGATTACTCCGAAAATCCAATTGGTCTATTTATTTCAGTAATCATTGGATTATTAGTTGGAATAACTGTTGGTCAGATTTCAGAATGGTTCACATCAGATCATCATTCGATCGTTAAGAGTATTGCCGATCAAGCTAAGACAGGTCCTGCAACCCTTGTTCTTTCTGGAATTTCAGAAGGTATGAGATCTGCCGCTTTTTCAGTAATTGTTGTAGTTTTTGGTGTCTTTGGTGCTTACACGGCAGGTGATTGGGCTTTAGGGGCCGGCGGCGGTATTTATGGAGTCGCTGTGGCAGCTATTGGAGTTTTGGCAACACTAGGTATTACTGTTGCTGTTGATGCTTACGGCCCAATAGCTGATAATGCTGGTGGTATTGCAGAAATGGCTCATTTAGATCCTGAGGTAAGAAAAGCTACAGATGAATTGGATTCTCTAGGAAACACTACTGCAGCTATCGCAAAAGGATTTGCAATTGGATCAGCTGCTGTAACAGCTTTAGCTTTATTTTCTGCTTTTGTTCAGAGTGCTGGTTTAGCCGAGTCTGGATTAAATATTACAAAAGTCGAAGTTACTCTTGGCTTGTTCTTGGGAGGTATGTTTCCATTTTTATTTGCAGCAATGACAATAAATGCTGTTGGAAGAGCTGCATTTAAGATGATTGAAGAAGTAAGAAGACAATTTAGAGAGATACCTGGCTTGAGAGAAGGTAAAGAAGGTGTTGTTCCAGAGTATGAAGAGTGTGTTGATATTGCTACAACAGCTGCACTAAGAGAAATGTTACTACCTGGGGGACTAGCAATTGTTTTGCCCTTAGTAATAGGATTTTGGAATAAAGAAGCACTAGGAGGATTTCTTGCTGGAGCACTTGTAACAGGATTTTTGCTAGCAATATTCATGGCCAACTCAGGTGGCGCATGGGATAATGCAAAAAAATATATTGAGGCAGGTGGAGGTGCCGGCAAAGGTTCAGATGAGCATAAGGCTGCCGTTATAGGTGACACAATTGGAGATCCATTTAAAGATACTTCTGGTCCAGCTATGAATATTGTCATTAAAGTAATGACAATCGTAAGCCTTATATTCGCATCTGCGTTTTGATAAAAATAATTCAAAACAAAACTAATTAATGAACATTCTATTAATTACTAACGATTGGAAACCAAAAACAGGTGGTATCTCTACATATCTTCGAAGTCTTGTTGAAAATTTAGATCATCAATTTATTATTTACGGACCAAGTTGGATTGAAGGAGATGACGCGTATCGAGCAGAAGACACCTTCATAATTAATCCTCGTAAAGTTTTTGAAGATATTCAAAAAATAGTTAATGACAATCAGATAGATATTATCTTACATGGATCCAGTAATCCAAATTTTTTATTTGTAAATAAACTAAATACGCTCAATGTTCCAAATTCTCCTAAAAATGTGAAGATACCACAGTACATGCTTTGTCATGGCGCGGAGTTCAATGTATTAAATTATATCCCTATGGTTAGAAATCTACTTTCTAGAAATTTAGATAATTTGAACACGATCTTTACTGTAAGTGAATTTTCAAGAAAAAAACTATCCGATATTACCGATACAGAGATAATAAATATTGGTGCAGGGATTGAAATTCCAAATTATGAAAATAATTATGAAAACAATGTGCCTTTGATAATTGGAGTTGTCAGCAGATTAGTATCTAGAAAAAAAATAAGCTGGTTAATAGATGTAGCTCATGATTTAAAAGAGGAAGGCTTATCGATAGAGTTAAAAATTCTTGGTTTTGGAAAACAGGAAAACTATCTTAAAAAACTATCATCTGTCTCTGCAGCAAACGTGACATTTATAAAAGATGAAACTGAGAAAGATGTTGATGATTTTTATAGATCAATTAACTTGTTTGCCATGCCCTCAAAATCTAAATATTTTGGAGTTGAGTTTGAAGGTCTAGGTTTAGTTTATTTAGAGGCTGCAAGCTATGGTCTTCCTGTAATTGTTGGTGCTTCAGGAGGAGCTATAGAAACAATTATTCCTGGAAAAACAGGCTTTGTTGCAGGTGACAAAAATATACTTAAGGAATCTATTTTATACTTTTTAAATAATCCTGAAAAAATTCAAGAATTTGGATTGAATGGAAGAAAATTTGTTGAAGAGTTTTACAGTTGGGAAAAACTAATAATGAA
>CACOKA010000010.1 GCA_902627635.1 uncultured Candidatus Actinomarina sp. | reverse complement strand
AATCTTTAAGCTTTGAGCGATTTAATCTTAAAAAACCAGATTCTTTATCATCAAGTTTATAAATTCTATTTGGTGATTTATGTTTAAAATTAATTAAGTATTCTTTAAGAATTATTTGATCAAAATACCAATTTTTACCACCAACTTTGTATTTACCTGGATACCATTTTCTTATTCTTTCTTCAATATCTCTTCTATCTTTAACCTGAAATATTTCTGACCAGGTGCTTCCAAGTGCAGCATTCCACATAATTGATATCATGTTTTCTGAAGCAGCACTGGGTCTAAATATTACGAAGTTGTTGTCTTTGACATCGATTATATTCTCTAGAAAATAAGATTTTGAAAGTGGCATATTGTCTATGTCAGAAATAAGACAAACATCGTCTGGAAATAGAGAAGGTGCAAGCAGTCTTATATTTTGTGCAACAAAAGCAGAATTGATTCCTTTAATGTAAAAATTTAATATATTTTCATTGTTGTTTGAAAGCTCTTTTTTCCCTGTATAAATTAGAGTAGGTTCTACTCCAATTTGTTTCCATGCCGATGAAACAATTGGCCAAAAATCAAGATACTTTTTTGATTCATTTGAAGAAAGAATTACTCTGTCAATTCGCATATAAGAATATATTAATTATTTACCAATTCAATTCCTTTAAATAAAACAAAAAGAATTTTAAAAATGACTTAAATATGTGGAGAAATTGTGAACAAAAACTGAACCTAAAATAACCATAATTAATAAATAAATTTTGTTTTTCTTCTCTTCTAAATAATGTAAATAGAACACAGAAGAAAATGTAATTAAGTGAAAAAATTGTATCATATAAGTTGCTTTATTTGTTCCTCCTTGTGGAACCTCAGGATACTTTATAAGAAACCATAAATATCCAATAATTGAAAACAAACTCGCTAATTTAATAAAATTTAAATATGGTAAAAACTTTTTGCGTGATTGATTTTTAAAAAATGAGCTACTTTTAAAAAAACCAAAAAGAATAAAAAATGTGGGAATTATTGAAACAATATTTACCCTTCCTAAGTAATCCCCGATAAACATTTGATTTCTTCCGATATCAAGAAATCTGCTTGTAAACACAAAATATCCCCAATAGTCTCCCCATAACTCAGAGTACATTATTCCAAAAAAATTATTACCAAGATTTGGTCTTATTGGTTTTGAAAATAAATTGATAAATCCTTCTTTTCCTAAAACGTAAAAATCTAGGGGCTGGTTATTTAAATTAAAATTTTTTGGGCTCATATTGAATGCCGTAAAAGTACCAAATTCAAAAAATAACTTGAAATAAAACCAAGAACAAACAAAAAAAGCGATAGTGAATGAGTAAATTAAAAACTTTAAAATATTTTTTTTAATTTCAATTTTATTTTTGGGAAATAAAAAATAAGCATATGCTGGAAATATCAAGAACGCCCATTGCCTACTCAAGCCCATTAAGCCTAAAAGTAAACCGAAAATTAAATAATCTTTTAATTTGAGTTTAAAGTCTGTTGACACATATTTTGCTAAATAGTACAAACAGATACTGTTAAAAAATATGATGAAAGGTTCACCTCTCAGCATAGAAAATGTTTTGTAATTTACAGCGAGAATTGAAATTGGAATGATGAGATTTAAATTAAGTAAATCTTTTTTTGTTATTAACTTAAAAGTTAAAAGATAAAAATATAATGTCAAAAGATAAACAAAAGCGTTAATTAACTGGATTATTTTCCCATAATATCTTTGACAATACTTTGCCTCGTTTTCAACCTCAACAATATTTTTACAAAAGTAACTAAATACGGCCGGTATTACATATGGAAGGGGAGGATTAAAAAATTCTCTTGTAATTTCATTACTAGCTTGATCAGATAAGTTTGGAACAAACATAGCAAAAAAACCTTCAACATATTCGTAGTGAGCTTCTGCATCGTATCCATAAATTGGGTCGTAATTTAAAAAATTAAATGTAAAAATAAATAAAACAACAAAAATTAGTAATATAGATATATATAAATTTAATTTATTGTTTTGTTTCATAGAAATCTGTATTTGATGACTTTTAAAAATATTTCAATACCATCTTTGTAGGTTATTTTTTTTCCTTCAAGGTATGATCTACCTGAATAATGAATTGGGGACTCAATTATTTTTTCTTTTGATTTTACAAACTTTGATAAAATCTCTATTTCTATTCCAAATTGTTTCTCTTCTATACTTGCATTATCTATAAATTTTTTCGAGTAAATCATATAACAAGTAGAAATATCAGAAATTTTAATATTATTTAGTATTGAAAAAAACCTAGTAATTAATTTGTTACCAATAACCAAATGTTTGTATTGTTTATTTCTCTTTATATTCCCGATTGTCCTTGATCCAAGGATTAAAGAATCTGGATTGTCTATTGACAATTGTTTTAGTTTTTTTATATCAGCTGGATTATATTCTAAGTCTGCATCATGGACAATTATATGGGACGAGGAAACTTTTTTATATCCAAAAATTACTGCGCTACCTTTTCCTTCATTTTTTTCTTTTTTGTAATATGTTACATCGTTGTATTTTTCTGCAATATCCTCTGCAATTTTTGAACTTTGATCACTAGAGTTATCATCTATAAGAATTATTTCTTGAAATAGGTTTGTTTCTATTAATTTTGTTACAGATTCATAAAGGAATTTTTCTTCGTTATAAAAAGGCACAATTGCTGAGAGGCTATACATAGAACAATTATAGTTTGTTATAAAATGATTTTTCAAAGCGTAAAATACTGTATCAATATATACAAAACAAGAAGGAAAATACCTATAAAATAGACCAAGTAGTTAAAAAGATTAGGAAAAAGTGTTTAAAAATTTAAGAAAAAAATTAAATGTAGTACTTACAGGAAATGTTGGTACCGGAAATTCCTCATTTAGAGAAGAATGGTTAAAGGAAGTTTTATCTGAAATACCAAAAGGTAAGAAAATTTTAGATGCTGGCGCCGGAGAAAGCCAATATAAGATTTATTGTGAACATCTAGATTATATTGCTCAAGATTTTGCCATGTATGATGGAGTTGGCGATTCAAAAGGAATTCAAAAAGAAAAAAGAGACTATTCAAACCTAGACATCGTATCTGATATTACATCTATACCAATTGAAAATGACTATTTTGATGCAGTAATGTGTATCGAGGTATTTGAGCATTTGCCTAATCCTATTGAAGCACTATTAGAATTAAATAGAGTTCTAAAACCCGGAGGTAAATTAATTTTAACGGCTCCATTTGCAAGTCTTACTCATTATTCTCCGTATCATTACGCAACAGGATTCAATAAGTATTTCTATGAACACCATCTTAAGAACATTGACCATGAGTCTATTAGAATCGAGGCCAACGGTAATTATTTTGAATTCTTAGCCCAAGAAGTCAGAAGGATTAATACAGTATCTCAAAAATACTCTGGAAAAAAAACAAATTTATTAGTTAAATTAGGAATTAACATTGTTTTATATTTTTTAAATAGTTCTTCCTTGAATGATAAAGGAAGTGATGAAATTTTAAACTTTGGTTACAATGTTGTATCAACGAAATCAAAAAGTTTTGAGTAAAGATTACATAAAATAGTGAAAAAACTAAATGTAAGAAATTCTAAATATCCATCCAGATTATTCTTTAAAATTTTTTTTTATATAGTTTTTTACTACACATCAATTTTGTTGTATTTAACATATGATATAGTTCAGTCTCCTGATTTCGAAAAATATTACAATTACTTTATTTACTATTCTGGGGATATTAATAAAACCTATTTAGAGCAAGGACATTTTTATTACTATCTCAATTACATATTTTCTTTAATTTTTTATAACATTAAATCTTCCCTTACATTAAATGAAATTTTCAACCTATCAATTCATCTCACGAATTCATTGATATTTCTCTTTGGTTGTAAAGGCTTAGTAAAGTATATTTCATTTGATAAAAATTCTTTCAAAAATATATATATAGTCTTATCCGTAATTTGTATTTTGCCAAGCTCAATAGTTTTAAGATCTACTTTCAAGCCTGAAATTCTGGCTTTCGCTTCTTTAGGGTGGCTTGCTTACTTTATTCGTGCTTATTCATCAAAAAAAAAGTTGTTGGATGCTATGAAATTCGGTATTTTGTTTAGCATTGTCATTACTTCAAAAATTTCTATTGGTTTAATTATTGGATTTATTTTGATTTTAGAAATTTTATTAAATCATCAAGAAATTTTATCAAAAAAAACTTTTATTACCATTAATGTTTATTTTTATTTTTACTTCTGCCTTATCAATCGAAAACTATTTAAATAATGGACTTTTTATCACACAAACTAAACATGATCGATCACCATTAATACTTGATGACGTATCTAAGGGTATTTGGTTATCCGATGACAACCCAGAGGATATCCACGTAAATATTTCACATGATTTTGGTCATATTATTGAAAACTATCAAGTTACAAGATCAGTAAACAATCCAAAGAACAATAATGCATCGCTTATTGAAGAATTCAATGAAGTTCCATTTTAATGAATAACCAATCTCCAATATATTCACTTAAGTTTACGATCTCGTGGATAATTGTTTATAGTGCAATTGTTTTAATTCTTTTTCAAGTCATCAATTTTTTTATTGCTCTTTATCTTGGACTTTGGGTTTTAAATTTAATTATTGAACTTACAGAAAGATTATTTCTTCGATTCGGTAAAAGAATAGTTACTGTAGAGAAATAATCATTCTACAAATCTGATTTAAACTGCTATATTTTTTTATACGGGAGATTAGCTCAGTCCGGCAGAGCACTTGCTCGACACGCAAGGGGTCACAAGTTCAAATCTTGTATCTCCCACAAATTATCTAATTATTTGTTATTTCTAAAACTTGATTACTAAGTTTCTTTAAATTTTTATTATTGTAATTAATCGTCCATACACATATATATAAAACTCCTACAAATAGAAATAATAAAGCGTAACCTCTACCAGGACCTGTTCCAACAATAGGTGAAAGAAATTCAATATTGTCTGGATAAAAGGTAAGCTCTAAATAATCTCCGAATGGCCCAGCAATTAGTACACCAATTGGTCGTAGCATTTGAGCAATTGTGCCACGAAGTGCGAGAGCACGACCTCTTATATTTTTGTCTGTTATAGCTAACCATGCGCCAGAGGAAATTGTATATTGTACTGTTCCGCTAACACCGCTAATTATTCCATATATACAAAGAAGGAAAATACTTGGTCGTATAGAGCCGAACACCAAACTTATTCCCCCTAAAATTCCACACTGAATTGCAAGCTTTAAGTTTCCTTGAAGATGTTCTGAGTAACGTAGAGAAATAAATGAACCAATTAAAAATGCTAATCCTATGGTTGACTCAATTATTCCAAGACCCCTTGCATCTGAAAAAGTTAACACCATTGGTGGTAAAAGAACAGTTGTAAAACCCCACAAAAAATTTGAAATGCTGAGAACAGAAACGAGTGTTAAAAGTCCCTTTTGATTTTTTAACCAAAAATACGCTTCTTTTAAATCTAAATATACATTATTTAAACTTAATTTATTGATTTGATCCTTTTTTTCACTTTTGAAAAAAGTTATAGTTACAATCCCAAACAAACATGTAATTAGATCAACTAAGATAACTCCAGTTAATCCAAAATATGAATAAATTAACGCTCCACCGATCGGACCTAACAAGACAGCAAATGCCTCAGCACTTTCGAATAATGCAGAGATTTTTGTAACATGTTCTTTTTTAACTACATCTCCAAGAAATGCACTCCAGGTAGTCCAATGAGCTATTTCAAATATTCCGAATGCTAACGCAAACGGTATAAGCATAATTAGTGTTAATTTATCATTGATTGCAAAGTATCCAATTAGACACATTAAAAATAAAATTATGAGATCAAAACTTATAATTAATTGTTTTCTTGGAAATCTATCAGCGAGAACACCTCCAAATGGACCTGTAAGAACACCAACTATTCCTACCGTAAACAAGATTGATGATAATGCACTCGCTCTACCTGTTGTTTCAAATATCCATACACCAATCGCAAAAAAAGACATTGCTGAACCTGTCCAAGATAATGTTTGACCAAACCAAAGTAAATAAACTTTTTTTTCCATATTGAATAGTTATTTAATTGTCAGCTATTTAATCTTTGTTGCTCGAAGAAATCTAAGCATTTATTTCGACCTTCTTGAATTTTGTCTTCATCATACTCAATATCATAAAACTCAGCTATCTCTTTATATTGAGATAAAATTTCATTACTCAAGTTTGCCCTGCAAGCATTTTCAATAGGTGCTGCGGGATTAAAACAAGGTGTTGTTGGATCAGCTCCATACTCAAGCAATATTTCGCTTACATCAGTATTACCCCATATTGATGCAACACATAAAGCTGTAGCATTGTAATTTTCTTTAAAGTTAATAAACGTACCAGGATTTTCTAGTAAAAATCTAGCTGTTTCTGGTTGGTTATACAAAGCAGAAAGCATAAGCGGCGTATATCCATTTTCATCTTTAATGTTTAAATATTTTCTATTGATTTCAACAAACCTTTTAATTTCATCTAAATCATTATTTTTAATATTTAAAAACATTTGCTCATTAGTTACATCATCATAAAAAACTTCAACTGGAGTTTCTTCTGATTCTGCGCAACTTGTAATTAAAAACATAAATACAATTACTGATAAAACTTTAGATTTTTTCATTACTCATATAATAACTGTTATGAGTTTTTTGAAATTGATTTCAAAAGATATTCAAATGATGATTATTTTTGTATACCTTGGAAATTTATTCGGTTTTTTGTTTTTGGTTATCTACTTCTCAGCAGTTCAATAACTTTTTCTCTTCCCTCTATAATTTTTGTTTCATCATAAGGAATATTGTATTTTTCTCCATGATCAACATATAAACTTTTTATGTAATCTGAATAAGGTGCACCTATAGCAATGCTCAATGTAACTGATACTCCAATTTGTGTTTCAAAACATTTTGCTGATAAGTCAGCACCAGCATCTAAAAGAATAGAGACAACACTGGTATGTCCCCAAGCTGCAGCATTACATAGTGGAGTAAAATTGTCATCGTTTATCAGGTTTAGATCTGCACCGGCATCAATTAGTGCATTTGCAATATCTGTTAATCCATAAATACCTGCAAAATTCAAGGGTGTATTAGAAAACGTTCCATCTTGAATATTTAAATTTGATCCATAAGCAATATGTTGATTTACTGTTTCTAAGTCATCATCTATAACTGCAGTTATTAAATCAATATCAGGCTCTTCAACATTTGAATCAATGTTTCCTTCTTCAATCTCAGTATCTTTGGGTATTTCTGTATCTTCCGCAGCACAAAAGCCCAAAAGAAGGAATAAAGAAAGAAGGATATATTTTTTTAACATAAAATATATTTTAGTTTCATTTATATCTCTCTGGAGGTTGAGGGTTATTTTTTGGTTGAGTATCAAACTTATCTATGGATTTAATCGTGTTTAAATTTAGTTTTTCAATTTCCTTAATCATAGAATCTGCTTTATTTTCTTTATACACCTGTTGTTTGTTGACATAAACAGAGTAAATATTTTTATATTTAACTTGTTTCTCTTCGTTTTCAATTGTGTCTTTTGTCCATTTATATAATGGATTGTCAGTCTCTTTTTTGTTTTCACACTCTCTTACAAAAAATACAAAAGCATCAAATTGACACATCAGTGAAGCATCATACTCTGCTAGTAGATTGTTTAGTTGTACGTTATCACTGAATTCATCGGTAACATTTAATCTTATTTGAAAAAGTACTTCGCCATGATCTGTGTAGTAGGACATTATATGTTAATCTGCGTATTTTTCTGCACCCATGAAATGAATTGATACATAATCCTCATCCCCAACAACCCAACTATCATGTGGAGTGTTAGATACATAAAATATGTCTCCAGGACCAATTACTTTTGGTTCTTCATTTTCGAATGCCACCGTAGCATTTCCACTTATAACCATTCCCAAATGCTCTGTTTCACAGAACTCTGTTCCAGAAAGAGGGGAGACATCATCTGACCATTTCCACCCTTTATGGTAAGTAGCCTTACCTATAGTCATATAAGGAAGATTTACTACTTCATATTTTCCTTTATCAAACTCTCTAACTTCATCAGGGTTTTCGAATCTTTTAATAATGTAATCATCCATCTGCTTATAATAATTCAATATGAATAAACAGACACGAAATATCTTAAACGTTTCATTAACTCTGATCGCAATTTATCTTTACAGTTTTACTGCAAACAATATCGAAACAGAAATACTTGGATATAATTCTTTTAAATTTTTAATAAGCATTGCTGTGTTAATTCAATTTTTAATCTTTCTACCTTCTTTTATATTCAAAACCGAAAAGTTTTATGATCTCACAGGTAGTCTTACGTATATATCAGTAACGAGTATAGCTTACTTTTCACTTGATAACCCCACGACAACTGATACGATCCTTTATCTTTATGTGATTATTTGGGCTGGAAGACTTGGAATATTCCTATTTAGAAGAATAAATAAAGATGGTAAGGATGAACGGTTCGATAAAGCCAAAAAGAAATTCTTTTGGTTCTTGCAGTACTGGATAGGACAAGCTGCTTGGGTTGTATTCACTGCAGGTGCATCTGTTCTAGCTATTCTTTCACCAACAGAAACAGAATTAGACATTGTTGCATATGTTGGAATATTTTTATGGTGGTCAGGTTTCTTAATTGAAGTTATCGCTGACTATCAAAAAAGAAAATTCAGAAAAACATCTGATCCAAAAACCGAGTTCATATCAAATGGTCTTTGGGCAAGATCTCGTCATCCAAATTATTTTGGAGAGTTAACTCTTTGGATTGGAATGGCTGTATTATCTCTCAGTTCTTTATCTGGAATTGAGTATGTAACAGCAATTGTATCTCCAATCTTTGTTTATTTACTTTTGATAAAAGCAGAGGGAGTTCCTATGTTGGAACGTATTGCTGAAGAACGTTACGGTGATTTACCTGAGTACCAACGGTACAAACAGAACACTCCTGTATTTATAATGAAAATTTTTAAATAATATGAAAAAATCTTTGGTTGTTTTAATCATGCTCCTTGTTGCATGTGGGGGATCTCAAGAGAATGTATCTGATTTGTCGTATCAAGAACCATTTATTTCTGATTCAATGCAGGAAATAGTTACATCTAGATCAATGGAAATGTCTACCGGTGATTATATTATTAAAACTGCCTATGGAACGATAGAAGTTTCGTCATCGAATTTCCAAAACATAATAAATGAATTTGAAACATTAATTTTGACTTATAAAGGATCTATATCAAACACACATTTATCGACTAATTATCAGGGATTACAAAGCTACACCGTAACTGTAAATGTACCAGCAGAACAATTTGATGAATTTATTAGTGATATTGAAGATATATCAGAATTTAATAATATCAATATAAATTCCAATGATGTTACGACATATGTTTTGAATATTGATTCTCGTCTCAACGCACTGATAAATGAAAAACAAGACCTTGAGGAGATAAAATCTGATGCATTGTCTACGTCGGAAAAACTTGAGGTTCAGTCACAGTTGAGATACATCAATCAGGAAATTGAAATTTTACAAGATCAAAAAGAGTTTTATGAAACATCTGTAAACTATTCAACACTTTCTTTAGAGATAAGGGAGGGTGCCGGAATCTCACTATTTTCTTGGAATTATTATGTTGAGAGGGCTCTGAACTGGCTAGAGTCGTTAATTGGATATCTTGTATCTATTTCAATTGTTGGTATACCAATTGCAATAGTTATATATTCTTTAAGAATATTTTCAAATAAGAGAAATAATATAAAATCATAAAAGATATGAGTCAAAATATTGTTGAGACTGAGTATCAATCTACAGTACCTATTAATTTGAAAGAATATAAATAATTATGGAAATTGGAATAGACTCGTTTGCCAAAAAAACTCAAACTAATGACGGTGGAACAGTGGATGATGATGCAAAAGCAATGTCTGAATTAATTGAAAGAATTGTACATGCAGATAAAGTGGGACTTGATGTTTTTGGACTTGGAGAGCATCACAGAGAAGAATTCCTAGATTCAGCAGCTCATAATATACTTGCAGCAGCTGCGGCAAAAACAGACAATATAAAACTTACAAGTGCAGTGGCAGTTATCAGTGCAACAGATCCTGTCAGACTTTTTCAAAATTATGCAACCTTAGATCTTATTTCAAATGGAAGGGCCGGTATTGTTGCTGGTAGAGGTTCTTTTACCGAAGCTTTTCCTTTGTTTGGTTTAGATTTCGGTGATTATGATGACTTATATGCTGAAAAGCTTGATCTTTTACTAAAAATTAGAGATGAAGAACATGTTACTTGGTCTGGTAAATTTAGACCTCCTTTAGTAAACCAAATTGTATATCCAAGACCTGTACAGGATAAATTACCGATATGGGTTGGAGTTGGAGGAACACCTGCTTCTTTTATTCGAGCAGGAACTCTTGGTTTACCATTAATGATTGCTGTTATTGGTGGTGAAACACATAGGTTTAGACCACTAGTAGATCTTTATTACGAGGCGGCAGAAAAAGCGGGTCATGATAAATCAACTTTAAAGGTTGGATTACACTCTTTAGGTTTCGTTGCTAATTCTAAAGAGGAGGCTATTGAGAAATATTATCCTGGTTACAGAATTTGGTTCAATCAAATTGGTAAAGAACGAGGATGGCCACCCGTCACAATGGAGAGATTTGAAGAACAAATAGACGATCTGGGTGCATATGTAATTGGAGGCCCCGAAGAAGTTGCAGATAAGTTAGTAAGACATAGTGAAGCTTTAGGGGGATTATCACGTTTTACATTTCAGATAGACAATGCAGGTTTAAGTCACGATGATTTATTACGAACATTTACGCTTATTGGAGAAGTGGTAAAACCACTTGTTAATGAACGGCTTCAATAAGAGAATTTAAATTATTCAATTGGATTTAATTATTAATTGTGTAATATTCGATTAGGTAATAAGCCTGTTACCTCAAAAAAGAGTTCAGGAAACTGGACTCTTTTTTACATATTAGAACTTTTTTTAGCTAAGCCCACCTTTATATCTTTTAGATATAGGATTCATGGGTGCAAGATTTTCCATTAACTCATCTGATACATCACCAAGAACTGTCATTTTTTCAATATTTGCTATCTCTCGAAATTTTAAATTAACAGGTGTTCCCATCACTTTTCCAGCTAACCCTTGAAAATATTCTGATTTCTCAAAAACTTCAACCAAAGTTCCTTTGTTGGAATCTTCATCAAGAAACCATTCAAACCTAATCAATCCTTCAGGGTCGACACTATCAATAAACTGGCATTGTTCATTCAATATGAAATCTGTAAACATGTCTCTATCATCGAATGACACATCAATAATCACTGTTATGTTTCCACTGTTATTATGTAGTTGCATTTTTCTCCTTTTATATCTCTTTAATTATAGAACTTGCTGTATCAACTCTAATATCGTGTATAGCTTTCCAACTTTCTGCAGTATTAACAATTGCTGATATGGGTCCATAGCTATTTTGTAAATCGTTGAGTTGATTGACTTTATGACCTTTCTTAATTAGATCATTAATAATTTTTTCATCTATTCCAGGTTCAATATTTATTTCAGATACTGATTCTTTTCCAAATTCATCAATATTCCATCTAGGAGACATCATTGCATTTTCTAAATTTTCATTTTTAAGTAATTTTAAAATAAAATGGCTTAAAAGTTGTGGTTGATATCTTCCACCTCTTGTACCTATGACCATATCGAGATTTCCATCTACACTCCATATGGTTGGAGATAATGTATGAAGTGGCTTTCTTCCTGGTCTTAATGAGTTTGGATGATTCTCAATCAGATTAAATCCTGCCCCTCTATTGTGCAAAAAGAATCCTAAATCATCAACACCAATAGTGCTACCAATACCATGAAAATTAGATTGAATTAGTGAGACTGCATTCCCATCATTATCTTTAGTGCACATGTATGCCGTTCCACCACCTAGTTCTTTTGGTTGACCAAATACTGAGGTCGTATCTTTATTAATCAGTTTTGAAAGAGTTTTAAGATATTCAAGATTAAGCCCATTAAATTGCTCTATATTTTCACCATAATCATATGTCAGGTCATCTCGTTCAGATGCAATTGCTCTATATGACTCAACAAGTGTATGAAAGTCAATTTTATCTGATCCATCATCTAGGAGTTCATAAATTTTCAATGTTCCAAGTGTTAGATAACTTTGTGTGTGAGGGGGAGTAACCCAGCCTGTTTTGCCATACACATCTATTGATAAAGGTTCAATCCACTTTGATTGAAAAGATCTCAAATCGTCTTCAGTGATTACATGATTAAGCGTTTCTGAAATTTTTTTTGCAACTGATCCTGTATAAAAATATTCAGGACCATCGATACTTAAATGTTTTAAAGTTTTACCAAGTAAGTTTCTTTTAATAATTGCTCCTATTTCTGGTGACTCACCATCAGGAAATAATTCGGAACCCGATTTTTGTTTAATTAACGTGTCTTTATGAAATGAAAGAGAATGATGTAGTTCAGTTGAAACTTTGAAACCTTCATCACATATCTTAATTGCATGTTTAAAAATATCATCAATACTTAATTTCCCAAATCGATCATGCATACTAAACCAGCCTTTAACAGCTCCTGGAACAGTTACCGACATTGGGTGATCTAAAGGAATACTTTCTTGTGTAGATAATTGTGAAATATCTACATTTGAACCAGCATATCCTGAAGAATCTAAACAATAAGGAGTGTTCTCACCATTAATCCAAATTAGTGTAAATAAATCACCACCTATCCCACAAGTCTCTGGGGCTACAACTCCTTGGACAATATTGGTACCGATTGCTGCATCAACAGCGTTCCCACCATTTTGAAGAATTTCTATTCCGGCATTAGTTGAAAGATAATGTGGAGAAACTACGATATTCGACATTAGTTTAAGTATCTATAAAATGCTAAGACAATAAATGATCCCCATATTATTTTTTCAAAACGTTTTGAAACCCAGAGTCTGCCGTATGATTTGTGAAATCCAAAAAATAAAAAGAATCTTTTTAGGATTGTACTCATTCTTTATTTAGCTCATTAATTAACTTATCTAATTCACCATCATCCATAGATATAGTGTGTTCAGAATTTGGAAAGTTACTATTCTGTACATCAGTTTTAAATGCATTGATTGCTTTACTTCTTTCTTGATTTAATTTATCTAAAATTTTATTACCATCACCCCATGATTTTGCGTGTCTAGGCATTTTTATATTTTTTGTTTCACCAACAATATCTTCAAAGAATAAAAATATAACATCACCACCAGAACCTGCTCCAAGTGAATTTAATACAAGATTGGTGTGTTTACTAATTTCAATCAAAGCGTCATCTGCAACACATTCAACTTCAGCTCCAAATGCTCCTGCATTCTCAAGATCTTTTAAATCTTTTAGTATTCCAAGTGCTTCGTCTACTGTTTTCCCAACAGTTCTTATCCCACCAAATTTTGTAGCGTTTGATGGAACCATACCTACATGACCTTGTACATGCATACCTTCATTTGCTAACATCTCAACTATTTCTGGACTACGTGGTGTTAATACTGAATCAGCACCTTTCATTGCTACTTCAATTGCGCCTTTTAAAATATCGTCTTTTGTTATGAATCTTCCTGCAAATAAAGCTGCTGTAATAAATGTATTAGGAGCACCACTTCTAACATCCTCATATGAATCACTTCCAGTGATAATCATGTCAATATTCTGGTCAGATAGGATTTCTGCTTCTTCTTTATTTTGTGCAGTCACCTGTGTCATTTTTAAACCATTTTTTTTATTTTCTATGATGTCTCCAATAGTTATATTTCTTTGAACCTGTTCATGACCATAGGTGTAAATTCTTTTCATAGCTACATTGTAGATTCAAGCTATCTTGAGGTTCAAATTTTAAACGTAAATCATAGTGATAACATATGTGTATGAAGATTTACTTACAGGCAAGAGGTAGCTATCAAACATTACTTGATTTATCAACATGGTGCGAAACTAATAACATAGAACGTATCGGATTACCAGATCATTACATCGTGGGTAATCAACGAAAAGATAAAGATGAACCAGCACCAGCTTTAGATTTATTAACTGCAATAGCTGGCTTAGTACGGGATACAGAGTCAATGATATATTCAGTTTTAGTATCTCCAATTACCTTTAGACACCCAAGTGTCCTTCTTAAAATGGCAACGACTATTAATGAAATGGCAAAAAAAAGATTTAGATTGGGAGTTGGTACTGGTTGGTTAGAAGTTGAACACGAAGTATTTGGTATCAATTTTCCCGATCTTAAAACGAGGTTTGAAATGTTAGATGAGGCACTTGAGTACTTAACGCAAGGAATGTATGGAGAAAATAATGGGATGGACGGTAAATATTTTCAACTGGATAGTGTTCCAATACTTCCAAGCGCTAAAGGTGAAGTACCAATAATTATTGGAGGCGGTGGAAAGAAGAAGACTCCAACTCTTGCTGGTAAATATGCTGATGAATTTAATATTTACGCAGGACCTGAAGATGTATTAAAAAACAGTATTGCACTTTTCTATGATGTGGCTAGTCAAAATAATAGAGATGTAGAAAAACTTGAAGTATCTACTGCCTGTCCACCTGTTGTTGGATTTACAAAAGACGAAGTTGATCAATCTTTAGTCGATGCAGCAAAATCTCTCATTCAGCCTAAAGATGAAATTGCTAAAAACTGGAAAGATAGAAGTTATCTTTACGGAACTCCTGAAGAAATTGCTGAGACAATTGGTATGTGGAAGGATGCTGGTATTCAATCTGTGTACCTACAGCTGCTTGATCTAGATAAATATAAAAGAGAGAACGATATCGAAGTTATTAAAAAAGCTGTCGAACTAGCTAGTTAAGATTCTAAGAGATAACAATATTGACACAACAACAAGTATCGGTCTTATTAATTTATCACCAATCTTTATTGCAGATTTTGAACCTAAATAAGCACCACTTATTCCACCTACGGCCATAATTAACCCAAGCTCCCAAATCACGTAGCCTTGAATCGCAAAGATGATGAATGCTGCAAAGTTAGAAGCAAAGTTCAATAATTTTGAAGTTGCTGTTGATTCAAGTAAAGTTTGATTTTTAAACACTAGAAATAACATAACAAAAAATGAGCCTGTTCCCGGACCAAAAAAACCATCATAAAAACCAATAAGAAAAATTAATGGTGTTAATAAGACTATATAATTGCTTAAGTCTGTTTTGACCTGTCTATTTAGGACAAAAAATATAGCAACTGATATTAATAGTATTGGAATCAATGTTCTTAATATGTCATCTGAAAGCCTACTAACCATTAGTGTTCCCGCTGATGATCCAATAAAAGATAATATAAAATATTTATTTTTATTTATATCTGTTAAATATCCATTAACGTAGTAATTTCTTGATGATGTAAAAGTACTAAATGAGGATTGAAATTTATTTGTACCCAACACAGTTAATGGATTTATTCCTACCAACAACATAGATGGAGTAGTTAATAGTCCACCTCCGCCTGCAATTGAGTCTATAAATGAAGCAAGAATTGAAACTCCAAAGAGAAATAAATATACCGTATTAGTGTCTTGTGTAATATCCATAAAAAAAATTTTTGAAATCGTTCTTGTTTATTTGATAATACAACTAGATTTTTAATAATGTTGACAATAGTTTCAGAAAGAATAGCTCAGGGATTCCTATCGGGTATAGGTGTTGGTGCACTTTTCTACTTGTATCCTGTCACGAAACATATATTTAATGATAAATATCGAAGAACATTCAAAATATCTGAATTTGGTGAAGAACTATTCAAAATTGAAACTATTAAATATCTAAGAAAAGGACTTATATATGGATTTCTTTACGGTGCAATTGTAGGTACTGTAATTGGTCCATTTGGTGCTGTCTTAGGTATTTAGTGAAATACAAACCTCCTAAATACATTCTTTTTTATGTTTATATCTTTTTTCTTTTGTATACATTTTTATTTATTAGACCACAACAGTCAGAACGTGTTCAACTTGGAGTTTATGAATTGGAAAAATACAATGAGACAAAAGTTAATTTAAATATTTTTAATATTCGTGAATTAGAAATAGAAATTATTGATACCTATACAACTCCAGATGACAAGTTATGTAAATTTGAAGAAATATATATATTTGGTTCACTTCCTTCATTTAACAGATTTGTTCGTTTAAGAATTCAAGATGTTGATGTGAGTAGTGGTTTAAAGGTCACAAACGAAAAAGAAAGTGAAAATTACTCTCGTGTTGATTATCAAGAACCGATAAGTATCATTTCCAAGACCTTTACGTGTATAAATGAATCTATATATATTGAGTTTGAAGAAAATATTGACATTGAATATTTGAGAATTATTCAAGACGATAGCGATACTTACAGAAGTGTTAAATTGATAAATATAGACGCGTACTCATAACATTTTTTATATTATTTAATTATGCATTATTTTTTATCAATTGATCAGGGAACAACCAGTACACGCTGTATCTTGTTCGATCAAGATGGTGGCATAAAGGAAACTCATCAAGTTGAATTTAAACAGATCTTTCCAGATAATAAATCAGTTGAACACGATGCTAATGAAATATTAGAAACAGTAAAAACTTGCATTCAATATGTCACAAAAGATACAGAGATAGAGAGTATTAAAAGTATTGGTATAACAAATCAACGAGAAACTACTGTTGCTTGGAGTAAATCTACTGGTAAACCTTTTTATAATGCTATCGTTTGGCAAGATACACGAACACAGGATATCTGTGATAAATTAATTGCTGATGATAGTCTTTCAAGTCTTTTTGAAAAAACAGGACTACCTGTCGCTACTTATTTTTCTTTATCTAAGATTTTATGGCTAATAAGTAATGTTCCTAATATTAAAAAGTCTTTAGAAGATGATGTTTGTTTTGGAACGATTGATAGTTGGTTGATTTATAATTTAACCGGAAATTTCTATACTGATGTAACAAACGCATCCAGGACTCTTCTATATGACCTTTATGATATGGAATGGTGCAGTGATCTATTAGAAAAATTAGATATACCTATCAACTCTTTACCACAGGTAAAACCATCTTTCTCAAACTTTGGAGAGATGAAAGAGATAATACCTGGTGTTCCTGTTACTGCCATTTTAGGAGATCAACAAGCTGCATTATTTGGACAAAACTGTATTAACAAAGGTGATGTTAAAAATACATATGGTACTGGTTGTTTTGCACTCACAAACACAGGAAAAGATATTGTTAAATCAAACAATGGATTGTTAACAACTATTGCTTACCAAAAAGAAGGAGAAGATCCAACGTTTGCATTGGAAGGGTCAGTTCCAATTGCTGGTGCTGCAGTCCAATGGTTAAGAGATAATCTAAATATTATTGATAAAAGTGAAGATATTGAATCATTAGCAATGCTGGAGAAAGATAACGGTGATGTATATTTTGTACCTGCTTTTTCTGGATTATTTTCTCCTCACTGGGACGAGACAGCAAGAGGTTCTTTATTTGGGTTAACAAGATTTTCAAATAAGTCACACATGGCAAGAGCGGTTATTGAATCTGTTGCATTCCAAACATACGAGTTGCTTGAAAGTATGGAAAAAGATCTTGATACTGATTTTGAAAGTCTCAAAGTAGATGGGGGAATGGTTGCAAACAATCTATTAATGCAATTTCAATCAGACATATTGGATAAATCTATTCATTCACAGAAAATTAATGAAATAACTGCTCTTGGAGTTGGGGTGGCAAGTTATCTTTATGTCATGGATTTGCCGCTTTCATCAATGGGAAATTATATTACCTCATCAAAGACTTGGAATCCTAATATGAGTAATGAGACAAGAATTAACTCTCTTGAATCTTGGTATAAAGCAATTGAAAAAGCTAAAAATTGGTTATAAAGTTTATCACGCTTGGTTATGTCGGGTTTTTCGTAGTTGCTGGAATAAACCATTTTATAAATCCAATTTTTTACGACAAAATTGTACCTGATTTTATTCCATTCCCACGTTTTGTTCATTTAGCAACAGGTGTAATCGAAATAATTCTCCCGTTGTTCTTTTTTACAAGATTCAGAAAAGAGGCAGCTATTTTGATGATAGTTTTCCTTGTAGTTATTTATATCGGTAATTTAAATGTATGGATAAATGATCTACCTTATGGAAATCGCTATTTTTCAAATTATCAACATTTCTTAAGAATGCTTTTGCAGCTTTTCTATATTGGAATAGCCTATATTATCTATTTATATGAATGAACTTAAATTTCCAGACAAATTTCTCTTTGGTACAGCTGTGGCATCATATCAGGTCGAAGGTGGAATTTACAATAATGATTGGACAATTTGGGAAAATAAATCTAACTCTGTTTGTGTAGAACCATGTAATGAAGCATGTAAACATTATGAAATGTTAAACCAAGATATCGAGCTTCTTAAAGAACTTGGTATAAAAGCTTTTAGATTCTCAATAGAATGGAGCAGGATCGAGCCTACAGAAGGAAATTATGATACTGACGCAATTAATCATTATGTAGAAAAAGCAAAAAAATTAATTGCAAACAACATTACTCCTATAATTACTTTTCATCACTTCACAACTCCTGAATGGCTATACAAGAAGGATTCTTGGCTCAACCCAAATGTTGATAATTATTTTGATAATTATGTTGAAAAATTAATGGAGTACTTACCAAATGAAATTGAATATTTTAATACAATAAATGAGCCAGGAATATTTGCCTTCTTTGGATATTTTTCAACTAATAAATTCCCTCCAGGTATAGCTAATGAAATAAAATTCATACAAGCATCAGAGAATATTATGTCTGCTCACAAAAAGGCATTAAAGACAATAAAAACATATAATCAAAATGCAAAAGTTGGCATGACTCATGCTTTACAAGAATGGGAAGATGATGATAATAATAAGTTAAAGGAATATTTGAAATATCATCTTGAGGATAAATTTTTAGATGCTTCAATAGATGATGACTTCATAGGATTACAAACTTATACAATCGTAAGATATCCAAAAAATATTTTTTTAAAGATCTTTAATTCTTTACTTTTAAATATCGGATTTATAAGAAAATTTATATTACCTCGTATTATTCAAATTTTTGCAGGAAGAAACGGTGCAATAACCAGTGAAACCCGTACAACAAAAATGGGGTATGAATATAGACCAGAAGCAGTTCTATATAACTTAAGGAGATTAAATAAAATATTTCCTGATAAAGAAATTTTTATTACTGAAAATGGAATAGCAACAGACAATGACGATGAGAGAATCGAGTTTGTAACAACTGTATTACAGGATGTGCACAAATTTCAAGCTGAACATAATAATGTAATTGGTTATCTGTATTGGTCATTGTTAGATAATTTCGAATGGGACCTTGGGTATCAAATGAATTTTGGTTTAGTAGAAGTTAATAAGGAAACATATGAACGAATACCACATAAATCAGCATCCTGGTTTGGCAAGATTTCATCTTCAAACGTTTTATCTATTAAATAATTTTCTTTTAAACTATTAGTTATGGTTTATATCATTGCAGGAGCTACAGGTGTCGTAGGTAGTGCTATTTCAAAAGAATTAGCTAAAGAAAACGAAGTTCATTTAATTGGAAGAGATGAAGAGAAACTTTCTGCATTAAGTAAAGAAATTGATGCCCAGTATTCAGTTATTGACTTAACTAACACGATAGAGCAGCGTGAATTTTCTAAAATCATTCCTGATGATAAAGAAATAAAAGGTCTTGTAAATTGCATAGGTTCAATTTTAATAAAACCTCTTCACGGAACTAAGACAGAAGAGTTTGAAGAAGTTATGAGAGTAAATCTTTTTTCAAGTTATTATCTCTTAAGCTCTTTTGCTAGACGTATGAAGAATGGATCAGCCATTTTTTTCTCATCTGTTGCAGGCACTAAAGGACTTTCTAATCATGAAGCTATTGCAGCTGCTAAAGCTGGATTAGAAGGTATGGCAAGATCAGCGGCAGCTTCATATGCAAAAGATAATCTTCGAGTAAATGTTATTGCACCAGGACTTATGGATACGAATATGAGTCAACGATTACTCGCAACAGAACAGGCCAGAGAATTATCAAAATCAATGTATCCAATACAAAAAATTGGAGATTTTAATGATATACTTCCTGTTGTAAAATGGTTATTATCAGAAGACTCAAAATGGGTCACTGGTCAGACTATACATGTTGATGGGGGTCTATCAACGGTTAAGCCGAGATAGGAGAATATGTCAGATATAAAATATTTAGAAACTCATGAGTGGTATCTCATGAAAGATGACGAAATTACAGTGGGTATATCAGATTTTGCTCAAAACGAGCTAGGGGATATTGTTTATGTTACATTGCCTGAAGTTGGACAAGAGTTTGAAAAGGGCGCTGCAGTCGTTGAAGTTGAAGCAACTAAAACTGTTGCAGATGCATATGCTCCGATGGATTGCACAATTACAGCAGTAAATTCACAACTTGAAACTGAGCCAGAAACCATCAATAATGATCCATGCGGTGATGGCTGGATGTTTAAAGCAAAAGTAAATACTGTTGATGATTCAGGAATGTCTTATCAAGAGTATGAAACTTTTGTATCTTAATGGATAAAAAAACTACTCAATTACATAAATACCATCTATCTCAGGAAGCTAAATTTATTGATTTTGGTGATTGGTCAATGCCATTTTCCTATGAAGGTACTTTAAAAGAGCATGATATTGTTAGAACATCATCAGGTTTTTTTGATGTATCTCATATGGGTCGTTTAGAGATCCAGTATTCTGAAATTGAAAAAATATCAAAATTAATTTGTTCTGAAATCATTGATATTCCGACTAACAAGGCACTTTATTCTATTTTTACAAACGCAGATGGTAATGCTCTTGATGATGTTATATTTTGGAAATTTGATGACAAGATCATACTGATTCCAAATGCATCCAACTCAGAAAAAATTAAATCTCACTTAGATGCACACAACGTAGAGTTTATTGATAAATCACCAGACACTGTTCTTATAGCTGTACAAGGACCAGATACAATTGACTTAATTCAAGATAAATTTGATATTCCAGAGAAGTTTTCTACAAATTTTTCAGAAAATTATCTTTACGCTCGAACAGGTTATACGGGTGAAGATGGGGTAGAAATTATGGCAAACAATGAGGATGCAGAGTCATTATTAACTTTCTTAATAGAAAAAGGCATAAAACCATGCGGATTAGGCTCAAGAGATACGCTTAGACTTGAAGCATCACTTCCTTTATATGGCTTTGAATTATCAGAAGATATCACACCTGTTGAAGCATCTTTGACTTGGACAATAACAAATAAAAATGATTATTTAGGTTCAAAAAGAATAAATGATCAATTGTCAGGTGAAAGCCATAAAGTTTTAAAAAAATTTATTATTGACTCTAGAAAGATAGCAAGAACAGAAACTGTTGGTATTGCTGGGGAAACCAAGGGTTTAGTTACGTCTGGCAACTTTTCACCGATGCTTAATAAGAGTATTGGGTTTATATTATTCGAAAATATGCCCTCTCAGGATTTAATAGAGTTTGATATTCGTGGTAATTTAGTAGAAGGCAATATAGTTAATAAAAGGTTTTTAAGTTAATGTTTGTACCACATTCTGAACTAGATTTAAAAAAGATGTTTGATGAGTTAAAAATTAACTCTTTAGATGATCTATTTACTCATATTCCCGATGCATTATTACTTGAAAATGGACTTGATTTACCCGAATCATTATCAGAACTTGAATCCATTGACTATTTTGATGATATTGCAGCACGTAACAAATCAGAATTAGTTTGTTTTGCTGGTGGAGGTCATTACGATGTATATCTTCCACAGACAGTCAAATCTCTAACTATGAGACCTGAATTTATGACATCTTATACACCCTATCAAGCTGAAATATCTCAAGGAATTCTTCAAGTTTTATTCGAATTTCAATCATTAGTATGTGATTTAACTGACATGGAATTAGCTAATGCATCTTTATACGATGGTGCAACCTCTATAGCTGAAGCTATTTCAGTAGCAATAAACAAGACAAAACGTGATGGAGTTGTAATATCTTCTGGTTTAAATCCAAACAGTAAAGAAGTTATAAATACATTAATTGATAGGAATAAATTTAATTTACATTATGTAGATTTAGAAAATTATTTATTTCCCACAAATTTTGAATTTGATGATACCCAAGCTGCATTTGTTGTTTCATACCCACATTACGAAGGTTCATGCCAAGATTTAACAATGTTAGTTGAGCGTGCAAAAGAAAAAGGTCTTGTAACCATATGTTACGTTGACCCATCAATGTTAGGAGTGCTTACTACACCAGGACAGATGGGCTTTGACATTATTGTTGCTGAAGGCCAGTCATTAGGATCCCCTTTGTCTTTTGGTGGCCCAACAGTTGGTTGGTTTGCTACCAAGAAAGAGTTTGCACGTTTAGTTCCTGGAAGATTAATAGGTGAGTCTAGAGATAAAGACGGTAATAAATCTTATGTTATGACATTAAGGGCAAGAGAACAAGACATACGTAGGGAAAAAGCATCCTCTAATATATGCACCAATCAAACTCTTAATGCAATTGGTTCAGCTATTCACCTTTCCTGGCTTGGGCCCGAGGGAATATATGAAATGGGATATCATGCTATACAAAAAGCTAACTATATGAGAAAGCAGCTCATTAAAAATGGTTATGTAATTCCAAATGATGATACAAGTTTAAGAGAGTTTTTACTTGAAGTTAAGACTGATCCATCTGAAGTAATCAGCAAAATGGGTGATAAAGGTTTTCTTGCAGGAATTTTATATGACGAAAATCACATACTTGTAGCTGTTACAGAAAAACGCAAAAAAATTGAGATTGATAATTATATAGAATCGTTAATTGAGGTTGATCATGGTTAGTGGAGGTAACGCAAGTTCATTACCATTAGTTGGTGGTAAGCCTGAACCAACAATAAAGGAACTATCAAGTCCTGGACGTCGTGCATCTAAATTTCCAAAGTTAGATGTACCTGAAGTAAAAATCAATCATGAGTCTCTTAAAAAAGAAAAAGCTAGACTTCCTGAAGTATCCGAGCATGATTTGGTTATGCATTATTCAAGACTAGCTCATAGGAACTTCGCTGTAGATCTCGGTTTCTATCCGCTTGGATCTTGCACAATGAAATATAATCCAAGATTTGCAGATTCTATTGCCTCTGATTCAAGATTTGCAAATATGCATCCTTCAATGCCTGAACAATTTACACAAGGCTGTTTAAAGGTATATTACGAAATTGGAAACTATCTTTGTGAAATTACTGGTATGGATGATGCTAGTTTTCAACCTCCTGCTGGCGCTTCTGGTGAATTAACAGGTTTATTGATAATCAAAAAATATTTAGAAGTAAATAACTTGAATCATAAAACAGAAATTATTGTTCCAGATTCAGCACACGGAACTAATCCGGCCTCCGCAAGAATGGCTGGTTTTACTGTAGTTGAAGTTGAAACTGATTCGCGTGGGATGGTGAATATTGAAAAACTTAAAGAAATTGTAAATGTTAATACTGCTGGCTTAATGCTTACGAACCCTAATACTGGCGGACTCTTTGAAGAAGAAATTTTAACAATTTCCCAGATCATTCATAATGCTGGAGGCCTTCTTTATTACGATGGGGCTAATCTTAATGCAATTGTTGGTGCATCAAGACCGGGCGATATGGGCTTCGATATCGTTCACTCAAATTTGCATAAAACATTTGCAACTCCTCATGGGGGTGGTGGACCTGGATCAGGGCCCGTTGCTGTAAAAAGTTTCTTAAGAGAATTTTTACCAGGTCCAATAGCAGAAAATAAAGATCGTAAATATAACTGGTATCATCCAGAAAACAGTATCGGTAGAATGCATGGATATCATGGTAACTTTTTAGTTACCCTGAGAGCTTTAGTTTATATGAAGCTACTAGGTAAAGAAGGATTAGATAAACTTGGTTCGTATGCAGTTTTAAATGCTCGGTATCTTAGTTCAAAAGTATCTAAAATTATTCCACTTGCATATGATGAACCATGTATGCATGAGTTCGTTGCTTCGGTTAAAGATTTAAAAAAGTCACATAAGATCAAAGCTTATGATGTAGGAAAAGCATTACTAGATAAGGGCTTTCATTCACCTACAATATATTTTCCATTAATTGTTGAAGAGGCCTTAATGTTTGAACCAACAGAAACTCAATCAAAAGAAACACTAGATGATCTGGCTGAAAGTTTAAAACTGATTGTCGATGATTTACAAAAGGAAGATACTGTACTCGAAGATTATCCAAAAAACTTACCAGTTGGAAGGCCTAATGAACTTATACCAGCTAAATATTTAACGGTTAATTGGGGAGATTTTGAACTTCTTGAAATAACTGAATAATATGTAAGTATGTCCCTTACAAAGTTAGATATAGATCGGTTTATAAGCACATTAAGGACAAAATCAAAAGAATTTAATTCAATCAATAATGTTCAGTTAGCTTCAATGTTAGATGAAACTATCTCAAATATTAATGAAGTAGCTTATTTTTGGGCAACAATTTGTTCAGATAATAAGGGAACAACTAAAACGCCTGCCGAGGGTGAGGAATGGGTAGCCGGACCATATGCGGCAGTATTAGCTACACAATATTACAGAGATACACTTATCGACGATTCTGATTTAAGAGAAAATAAATACAATGAACAAGAAAATAGTTATAGCGTTTTTCCGAATAACATGATTGAACGCATATCTTTCCCATTTGTAAATGCAAAAGTCCTTTTTAATAAAGCAATGACCTTTGATGATATTAATAAATACAGAGGATTTTCTAAAAGATATGATATTGATCCATCAATCACACTTGTTTTAGGCGCTGGAAATTACTCCTCAATTCCATATCTCGATGTAATGTATCATCTCGTAACTAGGAGATCAGTAATATTATTAAAATTAAATCCAGTTAATGAATATTTAAAACCAGTATTTGAAAAAGTTTTTCAAAATTTTATTGAACGTGGCTATATTATTGTCACTACAGGTAATCTAGATGAGTCAAAATATATGACAAAACATCCTGGAGTAAATCATATACATTTAACAGGTTCTGATAAAACTTACGAAGATATTGTTTACGGAAGAGAGCTCTCCGTAAATGATAAAAAAGTAAAACAACTTCAAAAAATAAATAGTAAGCCAATTACATCAGAGTTAGGTAATGTAACTCCGATTATTATTCATCCTGGTAAATGGTCTACATCTGATATAAAGTATCAAGCACGAAAAATTGTTACTGGGAAACTAAATAACAATGGTTTTAATTGTATTTCCGCACAAGTTATTGTTCTTCCTGACGGCTGGGGACATACAGATACATTAATTAAATACATAAAATATTACATGAACAAGGTTAAAGAAAGAAAAGCATATTACCCAGACAGCATTGAAAGATTGCAAAAGTTAGAAAAAGATAAAGGTTATGAGAGGGTGAATTCTTTAAGCTGTACAACTCCACATCTTACTCGAGAGATAAAGGCTTACAATAAATATGAACTTGATGAGGTTTGGTCTTCAGCTTTATACTTCAAAAGAATTGATTATAAAAATGCTGAAGATTTTGCAAATAAAGCAATTGATTATTGTAACAATGAACTTTGGGGAAACCTTGGTGCATCTGTAATTATTAAAGATCAAAATAAAAAATTTAATCTACATTTAACAGATATTTATATTGATAAATTGAACTATGGTACCGTTGCAATAAATGAGTGGGCGGCAATGGGATATATTATACCTCAATTACCATGGGGAGGCTTTCCTGGTAACAAAGATAATGATATACAAAGTGGGCAGTCAGTAGTTCATAATTCAATGTTGTTTGAATCACCCTTGAAAGGTGTAGTTTATACAAAATTTAGAATGTCTAGAATAATTGATCCTCCATGGTTTATTACTAATAGAAAAGCCAGACGTTTATTTAAAAACCTTACATATTATCAAATTAGTAATTCACCAATAAATTTTATAAAGTTGGTATTTTCAGCACTAATATGATCATATGAAAAAATTTGGTTTTATACTTCTTTCCTTTTTACTAGTTTTGTGTTCATCTTCGAATGATTCAACTGAAGTTGTAGATAGTACAACTACATTAGCCCAAGTGAATAATGATTCACAAGACTCAACTACAACTACTGTAAATACATCATCTACTTCTGTAGTTGAAAGTTATGTATATGATAAAGAAAAAATGTCACCTTTCACTGGTTTAGAGATAAGTAATGAATTATGGTTGAAAAGACCTCGGAGAGTTATAGCTTTTAAAATTGATAATAATTACAATGCCCGTCCACAATCTGGTTTACAGGAAGCAGATTCAGTCATGGAGATTCTTGTTGAGGGAGGTATGACACGTTTTCTTGCTTTTTACCTTGATAGATCTAGTGATTATGTTGGTCCAATCCGATCAGCCAGGCCAACAGATCCAACTATGGTAAGACCTTATGGTGGTATATTGGTTGTGTCTGGTGCAACTGCTGGACTTATTCCTGCTATAAGAGAACTTGGAGTACCTGTTTTAGAAGAGGTAAGTTCACCAACAATGTTCAGAATTGATGAAAGAATAGCACCACACAATCTTTATGCAGATACTGAACTTGTAAGAGAATATGTTGATAGTAGAGGATTTTTATTCAATCAGGATGTTAACCCATTATATAATTTTGGTTCAAATCAAAATAATTGGAATCCAGGAGCAAATAGACTGACTATAAAATATAGTGAAAAAACAACTGTTATCTGGAAATTAGATACTGATCGGTACAGTAGATTTATTGCTGATGGATATGCACCTAATACTGAGGCAGTTGCTCATAATTTTATTACTAGAGATGGATATGAAGACATTTTACAATCACCTACAGTGGTAGTCATTCAAGGCCCATTGTATAATGATGAAGCTACAACTCTTCCCAGTGTCTTAACAGTTGGTGTTGGTCCAGTAACAATTTTCCACGAAGGTAAATATATTGAGGGAACATGGAGAAGAAACGATATATCTGATCCATTTGATTTCCTAGATTCAGATCAAAACAAAATTGAGGTTCCTCCTAGTAAGCAGTGGATACACATACTTCCTTTAAATGGTGAAATAACTATTTCTGATAATTAATTTTCATTTAAAAAATACACAATTATAAATTTAGTAAAATAATATCTAGGGTTGCGTATGAATAAAAAATTACACAAAAGTTTATATTCTAAAAAAGATAGGAGACCAAACTATCCAGCTGTCAATAAGGTTATACAATCAAATATCGATATTACAGATTCAATCAATTTGGACGATGTTTCTCCAAAAAAAAGTAGCAGTGTTAAAAATAAATATACATTATCTTTGATTTCAGGGTTTTTACTTTTGGGTATTATTATTTATTTATCTATAAACTCAAACTCACAAATTGATACAAATAGGGACAACATCTCAAATCCAACTGAAGTATCAGATACGATCATTAAATCAACTACAACAGTACCAATGCCGTCTACAACAACTTCTACAACTACATTATCAACGACAACGACAACAATTGTTTTAAAAGAAATTTTAAATCTTGAAGATGCTCAGTACCAGCTCTATGAGTTAGGTTTTTACACTGGAGAAATTAATGGAGTCCTTGATACTAATACAAAAACAGCCATTAAAGAGTTTCAAAAGCTGTCAGGCCTTGTAGTCGATGGAATTTTAGGACCAATTACAAAAGCTGCATTAGAAAAAGGTGAAGAATCATTAATCGCTATCGGTGGAGCTGATATTAATACTATAGGGCAGATTACTTACTCCAAAGATATCGAAAATGCACAAATATTACTCAAAGATTTAGATATTTATATCGGAGATATTGATGGTATAAATGGAGTAGCTACAAAAACAGCCATTAAAGAGTTTCAAAAGCTGTCAGGCCTTGTAGTCGATGGAATTTTAGGACCAATTACAAAAGCTGCAATAGAAAAAGGTGAAGAATCATATATTACAGAGAACAATCAGGCAATATCAGTCGAATCATCTAATAATTCGGCTCTTGATCTTAGATATTATAATCCAAATGAAAATTGTATAACTGGATATGTAGATTCCTCACAAGTTTGGGTTCCTGATCCTTGTTTTTATCCAGTTTTTGTATATAGGTATGGACAAACAGCACAAGTAAATTCTCAAGCAGAACTTGATGCATATTTAAATCAAAATTGGTCACTTACCCAAGAAAAAAAATACAATTCACTGGGTGAAGTTCCAACTCAAAATTACATCTCAGGAATTAACTCACCAGTTAATGGACTTCCAATGCCTTCTGGATCAAATAATTCCATAGTTATTGGAATTAAGAATGATAATAATGTAAGAGCTCGCCCACAATCCGGTCCTCAAAAAGCTGATGCTGTTTTTGAAGTATTGGTTGAAGGGGGTATGACAAGATTTATCAATATTTTCTATCAAAGTGATACTAGTTATCACGGGCCTATTAGGTCAGCACGACCTACCGATCCAACAGTTTTAAGACCTTTGGGCGGTGTTTTGGTTGCTAGTGGTGCTACTGGAGGATTAATTCCTGAAATAAATGATATGGGTGTCCCAGTAATTACTGATAGAAGACCTGAATATTTTAGAATATCCTCAAGAAAAGCTCCACATAATTTATATGCAGATACATCAAAATTAAAATCTATAGCTGTATCTAAAGGTTATAAGAAAGTGAATGTACCTCAACCTTTGTTTCCATGGGGAGATCCAACTTTTGAAAATTGGCAAAACAACTCATTTTTGAATTTAGTTTTTTCTGGTTATACCGAGACAACATGGACATGGAATGGATCATCATATTTAAGAACTTATTATGATGCCTATCAAAATCAAAATAAAAATAATATACACAATTGGCTAGATGAAAACGGAAATACTGGACAAATTTCAGTTGATACTGTTATTGCTCTGTTTTGTGAACCCTATGTTCATCCTCTACAGTTACCTTCTGTTAAAACAGTTGGAGAAGGGCGGGCAATAATTTTACATGACGGAAAAATGCTAGATGCTAAATGGAAAAGAGGATCAAACCTAGATCCGTTTCATATTACAGACAACAACAACAATATATTGTATGTTCCTAAAGGTAAAGTCTGGATTTCACTTGTTCCAAACACAAAAAATCCTTCTTTTGGCTAAATAGCTTTACTTTTTAGAATTGTTCGTGGTAATCTAAGAGTGCGTTTCAATTAAGTGTGATACGCAGCCCTGTTGGGAAGCCTCCTTTTTGGGGGCTTCCGTTTTTTTAGAGCTTCTCTGATAAAATTTCTAAAGTATCACCTCATACAATATCTGGAATATAGGCAATTAAATATTCGCATTCAACGGAGGAAAATTCATCAATAGTATCAAAGACTTTTTCTTTTACTCCCACTAAAGGTCTGTCTATATACATTTCTTTAGGGATACCTGTTACGTCTACGATTTTATTTATTTTTGCATCTAAGTCTTTTTCATTATTTCCAATAATTACGTTTGTATGAAGTGTTTTTTTAATATCGGAATAATTACGATTTTGTTCTTCACAATGAGTTTTTAAAATTTTAGATTTATGAACAAACCCTTCTACATCAACATCCCAATTTCCGTAATCACCATACTTAGCTAACAATTTTAATGTTACCTTTTCACCACCACCACATACCCAAAGTGGAGGGTAAGGTTTTTGTAATGGTTTTGGCTGATTGATTGCATCTTTTATCTTGTAGTAATCACCTTCAAATGATGCTTTATCTTGAGTAGTCATAGCTATATAAATTTGTAATGCTTCTTCTAACATTTTCAACCTAACACCAGCAGACGGATAATCATATCCGTATGCTTTATATTCTTGATCATACCAACCAGCACCTATTGCAAACTCTAACCTTCCGCCAGACATTGAATCAATCGTTGATGCAACTTTTGTAAGGTATGCAGGATTTCTATATGAGTTACATGTACACATCTGTCCAATTCGGACATTCTCGGTTACTTGTGACAATGCAGCCATTAACGACCAACATTCAAAGGTAGGATCTTGAGTCGGTGATGGAACTGTATGAAAATGGTCATACACCCAAACAGAAGCATAATTTAATTTTTCAATTCTTGCAGATGCTTTAATTATTGTATCCCATTGTTGTTCCGGTTTAATATCATGTAAATCCATTCTCCATCCTTGAGGAACCATTGCACCAATTTTCATTTTCTATTCATCCTTTTTAAAATTGTTAAAAGATCACTTATATCTTCACGTTCTTTTCTATTTTTATATATATAAACAAGATATATTAGCAAAATTATTAAAAATGAGAGAGAT
>CACOKA010000009.1 GCA_902627635.1 uncultured Candidatus Actinomarina sp. | reverse complement strand
GATATAGGACAACTTTATGTGACCGGTCCTAATGTAGTAAAAACAGTTACCGGGGAAGAAGTTACTTATGAAGAATTAGGTGGCGTTGAGGCACATGGAACTCAATCAGGAGTGAGTCATCAAATTTGTGAAACTGAGGAACAAGCTTTTGAAGAAGTAAGATACCTACTTAGTTTTTTTCCTCAATCATCAGATCAGAAGCCACCAAATTTTATCACTGAAGATGATCCATCAAGAAATGTGGATTCCTTGGATTCCTTAATTCCAGAACACAGAAATCAACCATATGATATGAATGAAGTAATAAATAACATTGTTGATGATGGAGAACAGTATCCAATTCATGCCAACTATGCTTTAAATATCATTACTTCATTTGTAAGAATAAATGGAAATACAGTTGGAGTTGTTGCAAATCAACCGACAGAACTTGCTGGAGTTTTAGATATCAATTCATCAATTAAAGCATCAAGATTTGTAAGATTTTGTGACGCATTTAATATACCCCTACTAACTCTTGTTGATGTGCCGGGATTTTTGCCAGGTGTAGAGCAAGAACATGGGGGAATTATTCGGAGTGGGGCAAAACTTTTATATGCATACTCAGAAGCTACTGTTCCAAGAGTCTGCGTAGTAATAAGAAAAGCATATGGTGGTGCTTATATAGTTATGGATTCGATGGGTTTAGGAGCAGACAAACTTTTCGCATGGCCATCTGCAGAAATTGCAGTAATGGGTGCGGAAGGTGCGGTAGATGTAATTAATCGAAAAGAATTAAAAGATAGTGATAACCCCGAAGAGCTAAAACAAAAATTTGTTAATGAATACAATCAAAAATTCAGTAATCCTGACATTGCGGCAAAACTTGGATTAGTAGATAAAATAATAAAACCAAGTGAAACAAGAAAAATTGTTACTGAAGCTTTTAAAGAACTTATAAATAAAACAAATGTAGGAGACAAACATGGAAACATTCCCCTCTAAAAATATATCAATAGACTGGGTTGAAAGAGGCTCTTTAATAAGAAATTTATCTTTATCTTTTGGCTTTGCGATTTTAACTGCTCTTAGTGCACAGATAAGATTTGAACTTCCATTTACTCCAGTGCCTATAACAGCACAAACTTTTGTAGTGATTTTATCAGGCTTACTTCTAGGAAGTAAGTTTGGTTCATTCAGTATGTTTTTATATTTATTTACAGGTCTTGCAGGTTTTCCTTTTTTCTCAGGAAGTGTTTCAGGTTTAGCTATATTAAAAAGTCCAACAATTGGTTATATAATTGGTTTTTTTATTGCTGCACAAATAATAGGAATTATGTCACAAAAACCAACACTGGGTATAGTTACTGGCACTCTAGCAATTTACATATGTGGGGTTCTAGGTTTGATGATTACATTAAACATTTCCATAGTTGAAGCTATTGGTATTGGTGTTGTTCCATTTATTGTTGGAGATTTGATTAAAGCAAGTTTAGCAATTGGAATTGCTCAAAAGTTAAAATAAATTTTTATGACTAAAAAAAGAGTACTAATTGCAAATCGTGGAGAGATTGCATTAAGAATAATCAGATCGGTTAAAGAAATGGACATGCATGCAATTGCAGTTTATTCAGATATTGATGCTGATTCTTTGCACGTAAAACGTGCTGATGAGTCATTTTATTTAGGAAGTTCACTTCCAGCTGATAGCTACAGAAACTTAAAAAATTTAATGAAAGCTGTAATAGAAACAAAAGCGGACATGGTTCATCCAGGGTATGGTTTTTTGGCCGAAAATGCTGATTTTGCAAAAGCAGTTCAAAAAAAAGATGTGATTTGGATTGGACCAAATCCAGAAACAATAAAATCTATGGGAGACAAAATTGAATCGAGAAAATTAATTTCTAAAGCTGGTTTAATGCCTGTCCCTGGTCAGTTGAAGCCATCCAGAACAAAAAGGGAAGCAATAAAAGATGCTAATACCTTTGGCTACCCAGTTGCACTAAAAGCAGCTCATGGAGGTGGAGGAAAAGGTTTAAGAATTGTTAATAATGAGAAAGAATTGAATCAGAATTATGAGATTGTGAAACGTGAAAGCGAAGCATATTTTGGATCAGACCAAATTTATGTCGAAAAATTTATAAAACCTGCAAGACATGTGGAAACCCAGATATTAAGTGATAAATATGGAAATCATGTTTATCTCGGTGAAAGAGATTGTTCATTACAAAGAAGAAACCAAAAACTAATAGAAGAAAGTCCTCCTGTGTGGTTATCTGAATTTGGAAGAGAAGAATTAAAAAAAGCAACACTTATGATTGCTGAGTCATCTAATTACGTTAATGCAGGTACAGTAGAATTTTTGGCTGATAATGACGAAAACTTTTATTTTTTGGAAATGAATACAAGGTTGCAGGTTGAGCATACAGTGACTGAAATGAGATATGGAATTGACATAGTTAAAGAACAAATAAAAATAGCACTTGGTAATTCCTTAGAAGATTTTGAAACAGAAGCAAGAGGGCACAGCATAGAGTTTAGAATAAATGCAGAAGACCCAAACAATAACTTTTTACCTACACCTGGAACAATTACTGAATACAGAGAACCAATGGGCAATGGTGTAAGGGTTGATGGGTGGGTAAAAACAGGTACGTCAATTTCACATTTTTATGACAATCTAATTTCGAAATTAGTTGTTTGGGGAGTGTCTAGAGAAGAAGCTATCTCTAAAGGAAAAAGATGCTTAGATGAATACATAATTGGTGGAATACCAACGACAATTTCTTTACTTTCACAAGTGATATCAACAAAAGAATTTAAAGAGAGTCAGATACATGTTAAATTTTTGGAAGAAAATTTCAAAATCAAAGATATTTCTGAAGAGGAAATAATTAGTGACAGACCAAGTAAAGTTAATATTTCTCTTGACGATAATGAAAGTCAATCACTGGCACCCCAGAGACCTAAAAAGATTGGTATGGATCTAACTGGCAATATAAGAAATCCTGGGATTATCAAAGCAGATATGCAAGGAACAATTATGGATACGATGACAAAAAAAGGGAAAAAAGTACAAAAAGGAGATTCCTTGTTCGTTTTAGAAGCTATGAAAATGGAAAATGTAGTTACTGCACCTATTGGTGGAGTTATTAAAGAATTTAATATAAAAAAAGGACAGCCTGTAAATAAGGGCGATATATTGGTTGAAATAGGATAAATATGAGTATTTATGGCATTGGAGTAGACCAAGTTGATCTCAAAAGAGTGAAAAGATTATTGAATAAATCTGAAGATAAATTCCTAAAACGATGTTTTACTGAGCAAGAAATTAAATATGCTAAAAGATTTTCAGATCCATCAAAAAGGCTTGGGGCAAGGTTTGCAGCAAAAGAAGCAGTAATGAAATCTTTAGGAAAAGGATGGAGAGAAATAAGTTGGAAAGATATAGAAGTTACTGGTGGAGGTAAGCCAACAATTAATACTTTTGGTAGAGCATCGGATACTGTTAAAGAAAAAAAAATTACAAATATTCATATTTCACTTTCACATGAAAATGAAAATGCAATAGCATTTGCTATCTCAGAAAAGGATAGTTAATCATGCAGTGGGTTGGAATGTTTCCAGGTCAAGGCTCTCAAGAAATAGGAATGGGTAATGAACTACTTGAAAAGTATGACGATCTATTAATAAATACTTTCGAAGAAACTTTGGGATGGAGCCTAAAAGATATCATAAATTCAGAAGATCCTGAGAAAATTAAAAAAACAAATATTGCTCAACCTTATATATTCTCAGTCTCTTATTGTTACGGAATTGAAGCAATTAATAATTTAGGAAATCCTGCTGCGCTTATCGGACATTCTCTTGGCGAATATACAGCTTTATGTCTATCAGGATATTTAGATTATAAAGATGCACTAAAAGTAATAGCAGTTAGAGGTGAGGAGATGCATAAAGCTGTAGAAAACTCCAATACAACTATGGCAGCTGTTCTAACAGGTGATTTGGAAACAACAATTGAAGAAATAGAGAAATTAAATAATCAAGGAATTCAAATATGGATATCAAATTTTAATGATCCTTCACAAATAGTTATTAGTTCATACATTGATGATATGAACTACTTAAAGTCTAATCCCAAAGCACTTGGTGCAAAAAGAGTACTTCCACTTGAAGTAGCAGGAGCATTTCATACTGAAATTGTAAGCTCTGCAAAAAAACCACTTGAGAGTTCTTTAAATGAGATTGATATTTCCGAAGGGAAGATTCCTGTTTATATGAACGTTGATGCAAAAAAGGTTGAAGTGTCAACTTTGAAAGAAAATCTTGTCAATCAAATAGATAATTCAGTCCTTTTTAACCAGCAAATCGAGTTAGTTAACAAGGATATAAATCCAGATTTATGGTGTCATATTGGGCCTGGAAGTGTAACTGCTGGAATGGTGAGAAAGTCTATATCATATAAGGATTTAAAGATAATAAACTCTTTAGAATCATCAAAGTAAGGGGAAATTTTGAAATCAGCAATAACAGGTTGGGGTAAATGTACGCCCGATAACATTATGACTAATGATGATTTATCAAAGTTTGTTGATACTTCTGATGAGTGGATTCAACAAAGAACAGGTGTTAAAGAACGAAGATTTAGCCATGTTAACACTTCAGATATGGCCGAAATTGCAGGTAAACATGCGATAGCCTGTGCCGGTTTAAATCCAGAAGATATTGATGTCGTAATCTTGGCTACATGTACTCCAGACAGTATTGTTCCATCTGCAGCAGCTCATGTCCAAAAAAAAATTGGTGCTGTAAATGCTTCTGTATATGACGTAAATGCTGCTTGTGCAGGTTTTCTCTATGCACTTGAGCAAGGAAAAGCATTCGTTGAAAGTAATCTTTATAAAAGGGCTTTGGTAATAGGGGCAGAGCATATTACGTGGTTACTTGATTGGTCTGATCGAAATACCGCAGTGCTTTTTGGTGATGGTGCAGGTGCAGTGGTTATTGAAGAAAGTAAAAATGAATCAGACGGTGAAATATATTCTTTCTCAAATGGCCTAAGTTCAGACAATCTAGAAATCTTAGAAATTCCTAATTTTGGTTCAGCAATGGATAGGTTTAATCCTGATGAAGCAGCTAGAGTGCGTTGGACTTTTGATGGACAGGAAATATTTAAATCTGGTGTTAGAGCAATGGCACAAGCATCAGCAGAAGCTATTGAAAAATCAGGATTGTCAAAAGAAGACGTAGACATTTTTATTCCACATCAAGCAAATATTAGGATAGTTGAAGCACTTGAGAAAAAACTTGGGCTTCCTAATGCAACTACTATCAAAAAAGTTCATCGATACGGAAATACCTCGGCAGCCTCTATACCAACAGCATTTGTAGATGCTCTTGAGGAGGGTGAGATAAAAGGTGGAGAAATTGCAGTCTTTACGGCCGTCGGAGCTGGTCTTGCCTGGGGAGCTTGTGCGGTTCGATTAGGAGATCGTGTAACTCCAATAAACAAATCAGATGCAAAACTTCCAGATTTTGATGGAACTGCAACCGACACAATTAAAAGAGCAATTGAGTATCAAGTTCCAGATAAATTAGACAAAATATGAAAACAGTTTTTGTAACAGGTGCTTCAAGAGGTATTGGAAAATCTATAGCTTTGGAGCTTGGAAAAGATTATCAAGTTATTGTAGGATTCGCAAATTCTAAAGATAAGGCTGATGAAGTAGTAGAAGAAATAAAAAAATTAGGTGGTGAAAGTCTTGCTGTTCAATTAAATATTGCAGATAGAAATTCAGTTGATGAGGCGTTTAACTTAATAGAAAAAACATATAAAAATGTTGATATTTTGGTAAATAATGCAGGAATCACAAAAGACAATATATTACCAAGAATGAAGGATGATGAGTGGAATGATGTTATTCAAACAAACCTAACTGGCAATTTCTATACATCTCAAAGAGCCATAAAAAAAATGATTAAAAACAAATGGGGAAGGTTAATTTTTATATCTTCTGTTGTAGGGATATCTGGTAATCAAGGCCAAGCAAATTATGCTGCATCAAAGGCAGGTTTGATTGGGTTATCAAAATCAATTAGTAAAGAAGTAGGTAGCAGAAATATTACGTCTAATGTTGTAGCCCCCGGATATATAGAAACAGACATGACATCATTTATTAATGATGAAAATAAAGAAAATATTATAGAACAACTTTCAATAAAACGCATGGGTATGCCAGAAGATATTGCAAACATGGTATCTTTTTTATGCAAAGATGAGTCAGAATATATAACAGGGCAAGTAATACCTATAGATGGTGGACTTACAACTTAGTGGGAGTGAATATGGAAGTAAATGAAGTTTTTGAGAAGGTTAAAACCCTTTTTGAAGAAGAATTAGGTATCGATTCTGAAAAAATCAATATGGATGCAAAATTAGAAGAGGATCTAGAAATTGACTCACTAGGCATTGTTGAAGTTGTAATGGCATTTGAAGATGAGTTTGAGATTGAAATTGACGACGAAGAGCTCACAGATGTCGGAACAGTTGGTCAAGCTGTAAACCTTTTACATTCAAAACTCTAAACCATGACTAAACAACGAGTAGTTGTAACAGGTTTGGGAACCATAAATCCACTTGGAAATAATGTATCTGATACATGGAAAAAATTAGTTGGTGGAGTTTCTGGAATAGATTATATTACTTTATTTGATGCTTCAGATTTACCTGTGACGTTTGCAGGAGAAGTTAAAAACTTTGATGCAAATGAATATATGGGAAAACAAAATGCAAGAAAGCTTGATAGGTCTGGCCATTTATCTATTTTTGCAGCAGAGGAGGCAATTCAAGATGCTGGATTTGATTTAAGTAAACCTCTTGGTGAAGATTTTGGTATTGTATTTGGAACTGGCATTGGTGGAATAGGAGCAACGGAAGACGCTGTTAGAGTTTACGATGAAAGAGGTTCAACAAGAATAAGTCCTCTTGCTATTACACAATTAATGCCCAATTCAAGTACAGGTCAAGTTGCAATTAAATACGGAATACAAGGTCCTTCGTTAACGATTACAACTGCTTGCGCAGCATCTGCAAATGCAATTGGAGAAGCTAAGAGGATGATTGAACAAAACATTGTCGACAAAGTTCTTGTTGGAGGAACAGAATCTGGTACAACTTCAATGACAATCGGAGCTTTTGCACAAATAAAAGCACTTTCAAAACAGAATGATGAGCCTCAAAAGGCATGTAAACCATTTGATAAAAACAGAGATGGATTTGTAATGGCAGAAGGATCAACAGTTTTAATACTCGAAAGTGAAAGTTCAGCAAAAGATAGGAATGTAGAAGTATACGGATATATTTCTGGATATGGATCCTCAACAGATGCATATCATATAACTGCTCCCTCAGAGGGTGGAGTTGGTGCTTTGAGAGCAATGGAAAAGGCAATCTCAAACGCTGATATAAGTAACGAAAAGATTGACTATATCAACGCACACGGAACATCAACGCCAGCTAATGATTTAAATGAAACTCTTGCGATTAAATCACTTATGAATGACTACGCATATGAAGTTAACATATCTTCTACCAAATCAATGACAGGACATTTACTTGGAGGTGGCGGAGCTTTTGAAGCAATGGCATCATTATTAACAATGAAAAATAATCAAATTCCACCAACGATAAATTTAAATGACTCAGATGAGGATTGTGATTTAAATTATACACCTAATCATTTTGTAGATAAAAATATGGACCACGTAATGTCTAATTCATTTGGTTTTGGTGGTCATAATGCTGTTTTGATATTCAGTAAACAATAAAAATTATTCAGGCAACATAGAGCCACCAATAGCATGAGCGCCACCATCAACATGGATTATCTCACCAGTTATGGATTCAGAATAATCTGAAAGTAAGAAATTAATGGCCTTAGCAACTGGTTCAGCATTTTTTGTATCCCAACCCAGAGGTGCTCTTTCATTCCATTCCTCATTCATCGCTGAAAATCCAGGAATATTTTTTGCTGCTGTTGTTAAAAGAGGTCCAGAGGCAACCGCATTTACCCTAACCTTGTTTTTACCAACATAATATGCAAGATATCTAACAATCGATTGCAGTGATGATTTTGCAACACCCTGCCAGTCATAACCCGGCCATGCCTGAGAGTTGTCAAAATCGACTGCTACTATCGATGCTCCTTCTTTCAATATTGGTAAAAATTCATTAGTTAAAGTTTTTAGTGAAAAAGCTGAAACCTCAAAGGATTTAATTGCATCTTCAACATTTGTATTTAAAAAATTACCACCCATTGCCTCAGTTGGGGAAAATGCAATTGAATGAAGAGCACCATCTAAGCTTGCGTATTTATCTTTGATTTGATTTACTACTTCTTGTACTTGAACAGTATTTTCAATATCCATCTCTAATACATCAATTTCATCATCAAGTCTTTTTACAGCACGTTGTGTTATACGAAGTCCGTCTCCAAAACCTGTGGCAATAATTTTTGCACCATTATCAATTGCAATTTTTGCTGTGGCAAAAGCGATACTTTTATCAGTCAATATGCCAGTAATAACAAAAGTTTTATCTTTTAAAATCATAATTTAATGTTACTGATTACTAAATTACTTAGAATAATTTTTTTAATCTTCGACGTTTGGGGTGTAACTCTCACTGCCAGAGGATGGTCTTAATTGCCTTCCTGTATACAAAGCAAGTGCAATTTCTGTAACACCAAATATTAAAAATCCATTGAAGTTTGTAAACACAGCAAATCCTATTAAAAGTAACCCTCCCACATAACGAACGATATTTATTTGTCTTGCATTTTCTTCTTCGCCTCCAAGCAAAAAAATTATTAGTGCAGCAAATATAACTCCGACACCATTGGCTCGTACAATGGTTGCTTCAGTGGATGATAAAACTGCATCAGGATTCAAAAGAAACAACTTATATATTTGTTCGGGAATAACAAATCCAACAACAGATAATATCAAATAAAGAGTCGGATCAACTCTATTTATAATTTTATAACTCATAAATGCAATTATATCCAAAGATAATCATCTTTGTAATCAATTAAGTTTTAGATATTTCTGCTTGTGCAGCAGCTAATCTTGCAGTTGGAATTCTAAAAGGTGAACAAGAGATATAGTCAATATCCAATGTATTTAGAAATTTGATTGATTTTGGATCACCCGCATGTTCACCACAAACACCTATCTTGATATCTTTATTTACTTTTTTTCCAGCTACAACAGATGAAGCAACTAAATTTCCCACAGTATTTTCATCAATTGTAATAAAAGGATCAACATCAAAAATATTTTTTTCTACATATTCGTTTAAAAATTTAGATGCGTCATCTCTTGATAAACCGAGGGTTGTTTGAGTTAAATCATTTGTTCCATATGAAAAAAAATCTGCATGTTCTCCAATTTCCGATGAATTCAAGGCAGCACTAGGTAATTCAATCATAGTTCCTATGGAATACTGAAAATTGAAGTTTGATTCTTTCTTCAAGCTCTCAATTTTTTTTGTTATAATTTTTTTCATTTTTGTAAATTCACTTGCGTTCATTATTAAAGGAATCATTATTTCAGGTTTAATCATGATCTTTTCTTTTTGATGAATTTCATAACTAGCTTTAAAAATTGCCTCAACCTGCATCTTATAAATTTCTGGATAACTTAAACCTAAACGTACACCTCGATGACCTAACATTGGGTTACTTTCACTAATCCTCGATAAAACTTCTGAAACATATGCTGATGAAACTCTTAAAGAATTAGCTAACTCAGTAATTTCAATATCACTTTTTGGTAAGAATTCATGCATTGGTGGATCAAGTAGTCGAACAGTTATAGGTTTGTCTTTTAAAAGCTTAAATATTTCAACAAAATCATTTATTTGAAAATCAATAATTTTATTTAATGCTCTTTTTCTACCTTGCTTATTGTTTGCCATAATCATCTCTCTCATAGGAAGTATTCTTTCACCTTCAAAAAACATATGTTCTGTTCTGCATAAACCAATACCATCAGCACCAAACTCTAAAGACTTGGCCGTGTCATTTATTGTTTCTGCATTTGCTCTAATTAAAAGTTTTTTAAAATCATCACACCATGCCATCAAAGTATTAAATTCATCTGTCAATTTTGCAGATTCTAGCTCAACTTCCCCAAGAAATATCTCACCAGTAGATCCGTCTAATGAAATTAAATCACCTTCTTCAACAGTTATTTGACCATTAGATATTTTTCTATCATTTTTGTCAATTTTGAGATTTTCTGCTCCAACTATGCAAGGTTTGCCCATTCCTCTAGCGACAACTGCAGCATGGCTCGTCATTCCACCTTTTGTTGTCAATATTCCTACTGATGCAAACATTCCACTTATGTCCTCTGGACTAGTTTCATCTCTTACTAAAATGACTTTTTTTCCTCTTGCCGCTTCAATCTCAGCTTTTTCTGGGTCAAAAACTATTTCACCTACAGCAGCTCCAGGTGAGGCATTTAAACCTTTTTCAAACAATTTTTTATTATCTGAGTCAACAAACTGAGGGTGGAGAACTGAAGTAATCTGATCTGCATCAATCATATTGATTGCTTCTTGTTTACTTAGGATTTTTTCATTATGCATATCAACTGCAATTTTTACACTCGCTTGGGCTGTTCTTTTTGCATTTCTAGTTTGAAGAATAAATAATTCTCCATCTTCAATCGTAAACTCTATATCTTGTACATCTTTGTAGTGAGTTTCTAATTTATCTCCAATAGACTTTATTTCATTAAAAAGAACTGGGTTTTCTTCCTCAAGGGAGGGTTGAGTGTTCTTTTCATGTTTTCCTATCGGAAATGGTGTTCTAATTCCTGCAACAACATCTTCTCCTTGAGCATTCATTAAATACTCCCCATACAATTTGTTTTTTCCTGTAGACGGAAACCTCGTAAAAGCAACACCTGTTCCAGAAGATTCATTTAAATTTCCAAAAACCATAGATTGAATAGTTGTTCCAGTACCCCAATTGTTAGGTATATTATTAATTTTTCGATAAGTAACAGCTCGTTTGTTTAACCAGCTTTTAAATACTGCTTCAATTGCCCCTTTGAGTTGAATAACAGGGTCTTGTGGAAAAGGATTTCCAGCAAATCTTTCAACAGTGGTTTTAAAAGCATCAATAATCCAACTCAATTGTTCAGAATCAAAATCATTTTCTTTCTCAACTCCATCAATCCTTTTTTTATTATCAATAATGGCCTCAAACCTGTCCATATCAATTTCGAGAACAACATTTCCATACATTTGAATTAAGCGACGATATGAATCAAGCGCAAATCTTTCATCATTAAAATTAGATGCTAAAGCATCTACATTTTTGTCATTAATTCCAATATTTAAAATAGAATCCATCATTCCTGGCATTGATACTTTTCCTCCTGATCTAACAGAAAGTAAGAGAGGTGTTGTATCATCATTAAATTTCTTTTTTGTTATTTTTTCTAAGTCAGCTAATGCTTTTTCTAATTCACTATCAAATTGATCTGGAAAAGATTTGTTCTCTATAAAATAATTACAGACCTCTGTTGTTACTGTAAACCCAGGGGGGACATTAATTCCGAGGATTGACATCTCTGCTAAATTTGCTCCTTTACCTCCAAGTAAATCCAACATCGATTTATCACCTTCAGTTTTGGTTGAGGAAAATTGGTAAATGAGCTTTTTATTCATGAGGTTTGATATTCTTATCTTAATATAGTGATGAAAAATATATTAATCGTTGGTACAGGAACAATTGGTGAGCCACTCATTGGTCTTCTTGCGCAACATAGGAAAGAACTAGGAATCGACAATGTCTCATTTTTCAAAAGAACTCCACTATCAGATGAAAAAGGAAAGGTAGAAGCTTTAATTAGAAAAGGCGCAAAACTTGTTGCCACTTCCGAAGCAAAAAATGATTTTGTATCAATGGGATTCAATGTTGAACAATTAGATAAGAGTTATGAAGAAAACCAAGTAATTATTGACTGTACCCCATCTGGTAATAAAAATTGGGATGAAATTTATTCAAATTTAGACAAAGATAAAAGATTTTTGGCACAGGGATCCGAACATGGATTTGGTCCTTTCTTTGCCTGGGGCATAAATAATGATTCTTTAAATCAAGAGCAAAATAAATATTTAATAGCATCTTGTAATACACACAATATTGCATCAATAATAAAAACATTTTCCTTAGATAAGAGCAGAAATCTAAATGAAGGCCGTTTTGTCTGTTTGAGAAGAGCTAACGATGTTTCCCAAAATGATTCATTTTCACCTTCCCCAACAATTACAAAACATGACAATCAGGAATTTGGGACTCATCATGCAAGAGATGTTTTTGAATTATTTCAACAAGAAGGAGAAGATTTAAACTTATTTTCTTCAGCAATCAAATTACCAACTCAATATATGCACACTTTATGGTTTAATTTATCTTTTCAGGAGAATATTAAATTAGAAAATATTTCAGATGACTTAGAGAATAGTGAATTTTTAACATCCACTGAAAAACTCTCCTCAAATAAAGTTTTTTCATTTGGGAGAGATCATGGTTATCACGGAAGACTATTATCACATGGAATTATTGCAAAGGAATCATTACATGTTAAAAATAACAATCTAACAGGGTATTGTTTTACTCCACAAGATGGAAATGCACTATTGTCATCTGTTGCAGCTTCGGTAAATTATTTTTATGAGGATAGCTGGAAAGACAAAATGAGCGTATTCAATAAATACATATTTAAAAATATTTAATTGTCGTGGAAGATGCCTTCTCAATAATTACTGTTATCACAGTCGTTTTGGTACCAATAACATGGCTGATTGTTACATTAAATAAAAAAATTAATAAAGCCTTAGAAAAAGCTTCAGAAATTTTGAATTTCCAGATTGATATTCCAGGAAATATCTTCAGAAAAAAGAAAATATTTGGAGAGATAGATGGATATAGGTGTCAAATAGAAGTTTTTACCAGAAGTAATGGTCGTTCCTCAACAACGTATGTTTCTTTCTATGCATTTTTTCAACAAAGCTTAGATATGGGTATCAAAATCAACTGGAAGGGTGAAATTGACGGTGATGATGAGCATCTCACAGAATTATTTATAGAAAGAAATGACTCAAAAGTTGAAGAGGCGCAAAAAACTCTCAGAAAATTGAGAGTGTCTGATACTGTTGTAAATTCTAGGAAAATATTATTTATAAAATATTACAAACCAGAAGAAATTGTAAATACTATGCATGAGGTACTAAATCTTGCAAAATCTTTAAGGTAAATTACTTTATCTTAAAGATTTCTTCTGTTTTTTTATAAATTTTATCCTCAATTGTTTCTAAATTAGATAAAATTTCAGAATCTATTTTTTCTTTCTCTTTCCAGATTGGAACCATGGCATCCCATACCCCCTCACCTTTTAGTCGTGAATAAATAGAGGCAGCTATATGTATGCCGATCAACGCGTAGCTGAGAAATGCTGAAAACTCATGAATTGCGACCGCAAAATCAATTCCAGGAAGACTGTATGCAAATAAAGCAGCAATAATCAAACCTGTAGTTGGCAATAAAATTAAAGTTAAATAAACAAGCCTATGGACAGTTTTAGCAATAAATAGATGTCCTTTTGGTATTTCAACTTTAGCACCTAATAAAGTATCAACATCTTTCATATAGAAGTATCTAATAAAAACAATCCCCAGAAACATTAGAGCAAAGACAATTTCAACCATGAGTATTGACGGATCATTCAATTGATCTAACTCTTCTACTTGTTTAAATATTCCATAGGCGTACAACAAAGAAAATGTCCAGTGTATGAACTTAGATGTTTTGGTATGGGTTTTCACAATCTCATTAAAATATTAAATTAAACCATTAAAAAAGATTTTATTATATTTTCAAGAATATCTAGCTTTTTACCACAGTTTTTAATATTATTTTTAAAACATAATATTAAAAAATATAGTAGAAAAATTTCTATTCTATTATAATTTAATTTGTGGTGGAGGTTTATAAACTTTCTGATGAGCTAGGAGTTTCATCAATTGAAATCATTTCAATAATGAAAAAATTGGGTATGCCCGTTGAGCTTCCTAACCCGACAGTATCAAAAAATGATGCTGAAATAATTAGATCAAAATTTAATAAAAGACGCAGCTTTTCAAGTAAAAATCTTTCTTTCTTTATTTCTGCTGTAATTTCTTTGACTTTAATTCTAAGTATTAACGGTGAAAAAGTTTTTGCAAATGATACCGCTACCACTACTCAGGATACTGAGTATGCAGATTCTACACCTTCTGAACCAACAGCAGATTCTTTACTTGCTTTCAAAAAAAATATTGTTACTACATCTGTCGCAATCAAGGATCCTTTCACTGTCATGGTTCAAGAAAAGCTTATTAATTTAGGACTCTTAAACACCTCGGCTACAGGAGTAAATGACAAGAAAACACAAGAAGCCATTATGTCCTTTCAAGAGAAGGCTGGTCTAAAAAAGATAGACGGAATGGTTGGGCCCGAAACCTTTTCTAAGTTGCTACTCGGAAAGGCAGCGTATACAACTACTGCCTCACCCACTTCAGATTCAAAAGCTCCAATATGGGGAGATACTCAACTTAAGTTTATGAGAGTCAATGGAACATACTTAGATGTTTTGTGGGGTCATGTAACTGATGAAACAGGCATTGACAAGATGCATCTTTACGTTGATGAAGAACTCCATACAACACTTAATGCTGATGAATGTTTGGCTAGTTGCAGCAGTACCACTAATAATATGCGATTTGCAGTTACAAATTTAACTGTTAATACCTCCTATGAGTTTAAAGTAGTGGCTTGCGATAAAGCAGGCAATTGTTCCGTAGATAACCCAACTGCAACTCTAACTACTGTTGATAAACCACCTGTATGGAATGAACATCATCCTCTAACTGTCACTCCGATGGGAACTAGATTAGATTTAAATATTCCAGTTGGTGCTGTGTCAGATGATATTGAGTTTTCCTATTACGAAGTTTATGTAAATGGTGCACTTTCAACATTTAGAACTATCTCTGATACCCGTCTTTTTGTTTTACCTAATTATGACACTCATTGTGGACCACAAGAGTTATACGTTTTGGCTTACGACTCAATAGGTCAGTTTTCAAAGAGTCCTGTTGTTGAATTTACAAGGAATTTAATGACAAGTTTAGAATGTTCAGTAGCAACAAGCTCAGGATCAGCTACTACTACTACTACTACTACTACTATTGTACCCACAGGAAAACTTGCAGATTGTGGTGACTCAACAACAAGTGCTAATCGATGGGTTGTCTCTGTAATTGATGAGGATAGTTCTTTTGGTTTTCCTAATACTAGATGGAATAGCTTTAGAGGAAGCTATCCAGATAGGTGTTTTCATTTACTTGGCCCTGGCGTATCTGTGGGTTCAATAGCCTTAAAGACAGGCCAATTATCCTATAACGGAGTTTCATGGGCTGATGAAGTTACAGCAGGAACAGCATTTCAATATATGGTTAATAGAGATAGTGGAAATATTTCAAACAGATCAGATTGGTGGGATTTGATTGGTGCAGATGTTCTACCAAGTGGTGCAAAAATTGCATTATGCATTGATAATTCAGGAAGCATGACTGTTGGAACAGTGCAGGCTTCTCTAGATTTATTTGAACAGAAGGCAGCTGCAGCGGGTGTAACGATATTTGCTCCAAGTGGTGGTAACATAACTTACAGCTGTAATGGAATGGGCAGTGAAGACTGGATTTTTGGTCATATCGTAGCAATGAATTAACTATAAAAAAGTTTATATGCTCATAGGATTATTCATTTCAGTCTTTGCAGTAATAATCAGTGTTAAAAATAAAAATTTAAAAAAATATATAGCAGTTGTAATGCCACTTGTAATTGTTTTGCTCGTAGTTGGAGCACTTTACTTATTTAATGCTTAAACTCTATAGTTCTTCAAAGCTAAAGAGACAATATTCTTAGATTCTTTTCTAAACCAGGCATCAGAGTATGCTCCGTAAATAGGATCTCCTTTTTGATAACTTATCCATAAAAACAGTAAGCCACTCCACATAAAATGTATACGCCTTGCTATCTCTCTTGGTTTTTCTTTTAAGCCTGGAACAGACTTTAGAATCTCTGTCATAGTGTCAACTGGTCGACTCTGAAACCACTTACCATCTCTTAAAAGTATATGTCTGTTTGAATATGCGACTCTTGTTGCATTTCCCGTATTAATTGAGGCATTGGTAAAGATAACTATAAATTTCTCTAACAATTTAATTGGATCTTTCTCTTGTAATGAGGCAACTCTCATTTGTTCTAACATTTCATCAACTCTTTTTCCAATAACCGCACCATAGACATCCATCATTCTGTCAGGAAAATGTTTGTAGGCTACAGCTTGTGAGAGCTTACAGTTTTTAGCAATCTGGGAGAGTGTAACTTTCTCTGGGTCTATTTTGGAGTTATTTAACAACTCAATTGCGGACTCTATAAGTAAATCATGAGTTGCTTTATATAGCTTCTCTGCTCTTAAGGACCTACCGTCTATCTGTTCGTTTTCTTCCATTTGTAGTCATGATAATAATGGACATACATTGATAGCAATATGTTTATTTGATGATTAATTAATGTTAGACAAGTTCAAAAGACTTAATAATATTTTCTAAGCCTTCTTTTGCATCTGCAAACAACATTTTTGCATTGTCATTTATAAATAGTGGATTTGCAATACCTGCATAGCCTGGTGACATAGATCTTTTTATCACGATGACTTGGTTTGCTAGGTCTACATCAAGTATTGGCATTCCATAAATTGGAGAGTCTTCATCAGTTCTAGCCAATGGATTAACAACATCATTTGCACCAAGAACTATTACAACATCTGTTGAGGAAAACTCAGAATTTATATCTTCTAAGGTATACATATCTTCATAATCAATATCTACCTCAGCTAAAAGTACATTCATATGCCCAGGCATTCTTCCAGCAACTGGATGTATAGCAAACTTCACTTCAATGTTTTTATCTTTTAAGGTATTTGTTAATTCTTTAACAGCAGCCTGTGCTTGAGCTACTGCCATTCCATATCCTGGAACAATAACTACAGATTCTGCATAGCTTAACTGAATTGCAACATCTTCTGGGGAAGTGCTAATTGGATCTTTATCATATTCATTGTTAACATCTGTACCACCGAAACCACCCTTTAGAACATCTACAAGTGTACGATTCATTGCAGCACACATAAGGAGTGTGAGAATTATTCCTGATGCACCTACTAGAGCACCAGCTACGATCAAAATAATACTATTCACAATAAACCCTGCTGACATAGCAGCAATTCCAGAAAGTGAATTTAAGAATGCTATAACAACTGGCATATCTGCTCCACCAATTACCGCAACTCGAATTATTCCAGCAATTAATGCAACTAATATAATAAATTCAATTAGAAGGTCATCCATTTCTAAAACTGCCGGAATTAATATAATCGTTGGTAAAAATACTGAAAATATATCTGCTAATTTTTTATTAAAGTTATTTAATTTGCCGCGTAGTTTCATTACTGCAACAAGGCTTCCTGAGAAAGTAAATACTCCGACAACCATTGAAAAGATTGCTACAAAAACATCAGAAAGTGGTAAAGAATTACCGGAGAGCTCAACATATGCAATTGCACCAGAGGCTCCTCCACCAAAGCCATTAAACAAACCAACTAGTTCTGGCATTTGTGTCATCTGAACACGTTTTGATATTAAAACTCCAAGAAGTCCTGAAGCAACAATTGTTATATAAAAAGTAGAATCATATTTTGAAAAATCAAAATTAAATGCGCTAAAAACAGCTAATGCCATGGCCAACATAGCAAAAGTATTTGCTCTATGTGCCGTTGACGGTCTTCCAAAGAGTTTCAAAGCAAAGATAAAGAGTACAGATGAGACAAGTAGTATTATTTCAATCATTTTTCTTAAACATTTCTAGTATTCGACCAGTTACTGAAAACCCGCCAACAATATTAAGGGTTGCGAATGCTATTGCTATTAAAACAATAATTTTAAGTAATTGAGACTCGCCTACTTCTGGGTATATAAGAATTGCTGCAATCAATGTAATTCCAGAAATAGCATTGGAACCGGACATCAACGGAGTGTGTAATGTCTGTGGAATTTTAGATATAAGTTCATATCCAATAAAACTTGCTAAAAAAGTTATCAATAATGTCAGTAAAAATGTTGCTTCCATTATGAACTCATCTCCACAAAAATCTCATCATCACTATTTTCTATATATAGTTCGATTAAATTTCTCACATTCTCTGAATACAGCTTTGTAGCTGCGTGTTTAACAGTGTTTAAGATATCTGTTTCACCAACTATCTTTACACCATTAATCTCAACAACTTTGTCCACCTCTGTGCCTTCACAGTTTCCACCTGTACCAGCAGCTAAGTCAATAATTACAGAATTCTCTTTCATGTTTTCAACAGTTGACTTTTCAATCAAGACAGGTGCTTTCTTTCCTGGTATTTGAGCAAATGTTAAAACGATATCACTATCAATTACTTGTTTCTGTAATGCTTCTTGAATTTTCTGGTTCTCTTCTTCTGAGACTTCTTGTGCGTATACGCTATCTTGTGCTTTAGTGCTTGCTTCAACAAATTTAGCACCTAAAGACTCCACTTGGTCCTTGGCCTCTTTTCTAATATCGAAAGCCCACACTCTAGCCCCAAGTCTTTTTGCAGTTGCAATTGCCTGAAGGCCTGCAACTCCAACTCCTAAAATCAAGACCTTAGAAGGTTGAATATTTCCTGCAGCAGTAGTCATCATTGGTACTACATCAGATGTCTCTTTTGCAGCTCTTAAAACTGATGCATACCCAAGTAAGTTTGCTTGAGATGAAAGAGCATCTAAATTTTGAGCTCTTGAAATTCTAGGTAGTTTGAAGAAACTTAATATATTGATATCTGGTCTTAAATTTTTAATTTCTTCAATCTTTTCAAAATCAAATATACCAATAAGGACTGCCTCTTCTTTTAAATCCTTTATTGTTTTATTTTCAATATTTTCTACACAGGCAACAATATCTAAGTCACTTAATTTAGAAATATTCTTTACGTTTTCTTGTTTAGAATTTGGATAATTAAGGTAATCAAATATATTTTTTTCTAAATGAACATCCATAGAATATTTATCAAACGATTCAGGATGTATTGGAGCCCTGTATCCATTAACATCTGTTAAAAACCCAATATTCATTATTTTATTTTATTCCTATTAAGAGTTATATATAAATAAACTTAAAAGATGAGAATTGCTGTATTTGCTGATAAATTTTCTGGCACACTTACATCCGATGAAGTGATTGGTGAGGTAAAAAAGATATTTAAATACAACAATATTAAATCATCATTCTTTCCTGTCACAGATGGTGGTGAGAACTCAACAGAAATATTTAAAGAATACGGATTTGAATCATATGAAATGACTATGAAAAAAAATTTTTCTGGGAAATGGTTACCTATCGAGACTCTAAAAATAAATAAAAATATATATTTTGAAACCTCTCAGCTGATAGGTATCAAAAACACTAATGATTTATCTTTAGATTTAAATACATCATGCCTTGCAAAAATTATTGAGGGTGTAGATATTTTGTCAATGGGTGGTTCTAAAACAAATGATGCTGGAATAGGTCTGCTTAGCAAAATGGGAATCGATTTTCTAAATAATGAAATTGTAATACAGGATCCTAAGCCAAAAGATTTTAATTTAATAAATAATATAAAAATTAATGAGAGTTTTAAAAAAATTGATAAAAAAGTCATAGTCGATACAAATATTCCACTACTTGGTGACAATAATGCTTTTAAAGTGTTTGGACCTCAAAAAGGATTGGCAAATGGTGAAATTAAATTTTTAGAAAAAAATGTTGAGAGAATTTTCAATTTACTATCTAAGGAGATGGGTAGTTCATTAGATCCATTTAAGGAAGGAACTGGTGCCTCTGGCGGTTTAAGTTTTGCAATGGGTGAGGTTCTTGGATGTGAAATAATCTCAGGTCCTCAATTCTTTTTGAACGAGACAAAACTATTTAACAAAATAAATGATTTTGAAATTGCGATTTTATGTGAGGGAAAATTTGATTTTTCATCCATGAGTGGAAAAGTACTTGGAGAGATTTTAAAACTTCATACGGGTCACTCTTATTTTTTAGGAGGAAAGTTTGACTACAATGATGAAAGCATTTTTACAGATATATTTGAATTAGGTAATAAAGGTATGAAAGATTCAAAAAAAGCATTGAGAGACTCGGCCTATAAGTTGGCTAAGAAGATAAGTAATTAAGATGAGTATCACTTCCCCATGCATTAATGTTTGTGTAACTGATCCGGATACTGATTTGTGTTATGGATGTTCGAGAACTACTAAAGAAATCAAAGAATGGTCAAAATACAATGATGAGGAACAGTTAAAAGTGATTGAAACAAGTCGTAATAGGATGGATGGGTGGCAGCGTAAAGCGTTTGACAAAGCATATAAAGAAAAAGTTGAAACTGGAACAAGTCCCTTAAAAAAACAGAAATTACAAGATTAGAAACTTGGTTTTTCCAAACCAAGACTTACATAAACCATGCTTAGTAAGTCTTTAAATGCTTGGTCGAAATAATAATCAACTGAAGAGTCTTGATCTAATCCATACCACCAAAACCAATCAGAACCTTCCGCTAACAACATGTACTCGTATGCTTGGTTTATTTGTTCATCAGAGAAATTACCTGATTTTTTTGCTTCTTCAAAATCTATCCTAGTTTGATAAAGGTGATCCCATGCTCGATTTTCATCCGTCTCTCCTATCCAGGTTGCAAAATTTGGTTGGAACCAAGATGAAGGATAAAGTTCATCAATTGTCTCTAAATTATCACCGTACATTTTTAGATAATCAGTAGGAGTTATAGTTTCTAACCAATCGTACTTAGTAAGGACTGTGTACATTCCATTTAAAAAGTCGATTCCATCATTTGAATAATTTTCCCAAAAATTTTCACCATCAGCAATTATCGAAACAACTGGAATAAAATCTAAATCTGAGGTCTTTTCGCGCAATTTTAAAATAGTATTTTCAAATTCTTGAATAGAGAGATCTGTTCTTTTTTCTGAGTAACCAAACATCTTATCAGATAGGTAATTATCTCTAAAAAATATTGGTATTGTTTCACCGTTAGGAAGAACTGTGTTCCATGGTCTATATAGTAATTCTGGCTTTGATGCTACTCCTCCAACCCATCTTTGAATTTTTACATCTAATGATTTCTCTAAAGGGTTTTGTCCAGTTGCTATCCAGAAAATATCCTCATCATTGAAATATTTTAGAACTTCCTGGGCAACAGCTCCCTCAGCAGGCCACATACCATTTGGGTAATGTCCAAAATTTTCAAAGAAAACATCTTTCCCTTTCCTCACATGGGCTCTTGCATCATCTTCAAAGCTAAATGTATTTTTTGGAAAATCTGATGTTGTATCTCCTATTTTTCCTAAGTCTGAGTTATGTATTAATGGAAGAATGGGATGAGCAAAAGGTGTTGTAATAAGCTCTATGTGATTATTTTTATATGCGTAAAGATGCTCAGGTATTACTTTATCAATAAGCTCTTTATGAATTTCTAGAACTAATTTCTTATCAGCCTCGGAAAAATTGCTACCTTTTTCTACAATTTTATTTAATGGTTCTGTTGATAAGTATTTTGGATCAGTCCATCCAAGGTTGAATAGAACTTGAAGGTCGGTGTATTCCTGTAAAGTCCACTCTTGAGGGTTTTGTCTCAGGTTTCTTAGCTCAACATAACGCGGGTATGTGTTGATAATTCTTGAGTTGATATCAAAAAATCTATCCCTTAAAAAATCTTTTTGTATATCTGTAAGTTTGTTAGCTTCAATCTCTGTGTGAACCCAATAAATATCCTTAGATCCATTTGAGAGCTCATTTAACTGATTCATTAATGTTGGAGTCAAATTAAATGTAACCTGCAGACCTTCAAAATCTTGCACCAGCTCAACCATATCAAGATAATCTTTTGTTGCGTGAAGTCTAACCCATGGTTTTGAAAAATTTCCGTCATCGTCTTTTGGATAATAAGGCTGGTGTTGATGCCATAGTAACATCACATAAAGTTCTGGGGTCTCTTCAGATTCTTTAGTGATTGACTCCGTTGTTGAAATGATAGCTTCCTCTACAGTTTCATTACTTGTAGTTTGTGAACAAAAAGTAAAAAAGAGTATCAACAGTATTGAATACTTTTTCATTTGGCAATTATAAAATAATTTATTGTGAGAATAAAGATTTAAGTAGTTGTTTGTAAGGATTTGTAGAGATTCTTTTTATATCGTCATTTCAGCGGTTTTAATTTAGCGGTAAAGTGTCTTAACTGTTTTGGTTGCTCAATAATTTCATAGCCTTTAAGTTTTTCCTTACTTTTAGCTAATTTTTCAAGAACTTCAGCTACATAATCAAAATGGCTTTGGGTATATGTTCTTCTCGGAGCTGCAAGTCTCACTAATTCATGAGTAGCGGGTTTATCTGGTTCACCATTTTCTCCAGCAACTCCAAATGCCAAAGTACCTAATTCAACGGCTCTTACACCACCAATTAAATATATCTCACATGCAACTGAATGGCCAGGATATTGATAAGAAGGTATGTGTGGTACAAAAGTTTTTGCATCTATATATAATGCGTGGCCCCCTGCAGGCTGAACAATTGGTATGCCGTAACTCAAAGCTTTTTCGCCCAAATATGAAATCGATCTTGCTCTATATTCAAGATAATTTTTATCTGTAATCTCTTTGAGACCTTGTGCAAGTGCATCAAGATCTCTTCCAGCGAGGCCCCCGTATGTTGGAAAACCTTCAGTCAAAATTAAAAGGTTTCTTGAAGCTTCAGCTAGCTCATCATCATTAAAGGCTAAAATTCCTCCAATATTACCAAAACCATCTTTCTTCAAACTAATTGTGCAACCATCGGCAAGTCTAAAAGCTTCTTTTGTTATCTCTCTTATATCTACATCTTTATAGTCTTCTTCTCTCTGTGAAACAAACCACGCATTTTCAGCAAACCTACAAGCATCTAATAAAAGCATTTTGTTATATTTCTCACAAAGTTTTTTCGTATTTTTTAGATTATCCATCGAGACTGGCTGACCACCACCTGTATTGTTTGTAATTGTCATCAAAACAAAAGGAATTTTTTCACTCTTCTCCTTTAGAATATCTTCAAGCTTTTCAAGATCAATATTCCCTTTAAATGGAGCAGGTGAGAGTAAGTCTAATCCTTCTTTACAAAGTAAATCTACAGGTTCTGCTTTTACGAATTCAAAGTTAGCTCTTGTTGTATCGAAGTGACTATTACTTGGTATTATATCTCCCTCTTTTACGGTCACTGTTGCTAATATTTTCTCGCTGGCTCTACCTTGGTGTGTTGGGATTATATGTTTATAACCTGTCAGGTCTGAAACAACATCATGAAATCTTTGCCAAGAGTGAGATCCTGCATATGCCTCATCGCCACGCATTATCGCAGCCCATTGTTCAGAAGACATTGAACCTGTTCCTGAGTCTGTCAGTAAATCAACAGTTACCTCTTGTGATTTCAAACCAAATACATTCCAATGTTCTCTTTCTAAAAAACTTTTTCTTTCTTCTGGAGTAGTTATGGGAAGAGACTCTACAGATTTGATTTTAAACGGTTCAATAATTGTCTTGAACTTCATACAGAGATTGTAACTGACTTTAATAACGATATCATTATCTTTATGATTGAAATACATCAAACAATTGAAAAAATATTTGAAAGTAATATAGAAAAACTTGAAGCTTTCGAGTGTAAAGATGAGTTTTCAGATACACAAAGTTTTTGTGACCATTATGGATTTAAAATTGAAGATTCTTGTAATGCAATATTACTCAAATCAAAAAAACCAGAAGAATTTTATGCATTATTTTGTGTTTTGGGATCAGACAGATTGGATGTAAATCATAGAGCAAAAAAACTGTTAAACGCAAAAAAAGTAAGTTTTGCTTCTAGAGATGAAGCTGAGGCAATTACAAACCAAATTTATGGAGGAATAAGTCCTCTTGGGTTACCAGATGAAATTAAGGTATACATTGATAAAAATGTGATGTTAAGAAATAAAGTCTTTATAGGTGGTGGTAATAGGATAAGTAAATTTTTCTTGAAACCGTCTGATTTAAAAGATTTAACCTGTGGAGAGGTTGTTGAACTAACTCAATCCATCTCTACATAAACTTGCTGCTTGGGGTGAGAAAGCTTTACCATTTAGACCAGGAAATCTACCAGCCTGTAAATAATATTTTAAGAAAGTTCGGACACTTCTAAAATCATCATTTGAAATCTCCTGTGGAGTAGTCAATACATTTAATGGATTTGGTAAATTCCTTTCTAAAAAGGATTTTTGCTCACTATCTAATTTTTCAACATATTCAGAAAGTAGAGAAACTGTAATTTCATAGTCTTCAATCACATTGATACAGTTTTCATATTCATTGACAGAAAGTGGACTAACATCGACGCCATAGTCTGTTCTATATTGAAAAAATAAAACAATGACGATAAACAATACTGCGGTGTAAAAAAATATTTTAATTGGAAAAAAAATTACTTTTCTAATTGGCCAAAGTATTGCTTTTATAATCCTCACAAATTTATTGTAATGTAATTACAAGACACTGACATGCACCGCCAGATTTAAGAAATTCCGAAACATCTGATATCCTTATATTACAACCTAAATCAGCAACGGTTTCAATAATATCTATGTCTTCTGATGGAAAAATAACAGATTGATTTATTACAACACTGTTACAGGCAAGTTTGTTTGCGTCGTTTTCACTTACAGGAATTAAATTAAATAAATCAGAAAATTCATTTAACGACGAGTCCTCAAATGCTTGTGGATAAAAAATTGCATCATTATTTTTTGTTGGAAGCTTTTGAAAACATGTATCAAGGTGATAAAATTTCTCATCTACTAGCTTCACAATTTTTGGAGTTAGTTCAAATTGTTCTGCTATATAAATCAAAGCTTCTTTATCACTTCTAATTCCATATGAACCAATTAAATATTCGCCATAAACAAAAGCATCTCCTCGTCCTTCAAATTTGTGTTCTGAGGGAATGCGGGCAACATCATAACCATTTTTTTTGAACCAGTTCTCGTAAATGACTTCTTCTCCCTGTCTTTCTTGAAATTTAAAGTTTGATATAAGAACTGATTTTTCATTTATTATGCCTGAGTTTGCTGTAAAAACTAAGTCAGGATAAACAGTGTTTCCTGGAATAACTTTGACTTCAGCTCCACATTTTTCAATAGTTGATTTAAGTCCACTCCATTGATCTTTTGCTAGTTCTAAATTGACTTCAACGCCTTCAATCATCCACGGGTTAATTGAATATTCAATTCTAAAATATTCTGGGGAACTCATTAAGACAACGCTATTTTGCATGTATATATTTTACAATTTTATACATTAAATGTATATTTTCATACATGGATAACATCAAGCTTTTACCTATAGATAATTCAAATGTTGATGGGTGTTATGCTTTAAATGAAAACAATGTTCCTAATGTAGGCACAACAACTTTTGATGAGTTTGAAAATTTGGTAGAAAACTCTGATTTTCATAAATGTATCATTCATGAAAACAAAGTTATTGGATTTATCATTTGTTTCCAGGACTCGTCAAAAACTAAATCATTCATGTATAACCTAAAACATAAAAATTTTAATGAATTTAGAAATCGAATTAAAAATTTTATGTATATCGACCGAATTGCAATTGATGCCAAATTTAGAAAAAATGGAATAGCAACATCAATTTACGATAAACTTCTTGAATTTTGTTTAGAGAGTAATATTGAAAATCTGACTGCAGAAATAAATATACTACCCTCAAGAAATGAAGTATCTTTTAATTTTCATGAAAAATTTAATTTCGTTGAAATTGATACAAAAAAGTACAGTGACGATTATGAAGTTTCATTACAAAAGAGAATTCTTTAGGTATTAGGATATAAATATTAATGAAATTTACATTACCTCGAAGACAAAGAAAAAGTTTTCAAACAATATCTGGAAAACCTTTAGATAGCAATTTCAATAAAAAAGAGGCTTTGGAGGTTTTTGAAATGATTAAAAAAACCTACTCAATAGCTCCAAATTCTTTTGGTTCTGCCAAAGGAAAAAAAGAAGATGCACTAGAAATGTTAATGATTATAGGTGACCAAATTTCAAAGGAATATAAAGATTGTGAAGTAATTTGGAGACAAGGTATACCAGAAATTACTAAAGTAAAAGATTAATGAAAAAAATTATTATCGACGCTGATACAGGTTCAGATGATGCTGTTGCCTTGTTAATGGCTTATAGAAATTTAGAAAAAGAGAATATATTGGGAGTTACACTCGTGTCAGGAAATGTTCCTCTTGATCAGGCTGTTTTAAATACCATTTATGTAAATGAATTATGTGAAATTGACATACCGATTTTTAAAGGTGCTGACAAACCATTAAATAGAGAATATATTGAAGTTTTCGATTCGGAAACTGCAACAAACATTGCTCTTAGTTACAAAAATGAGTCTACTTCAGCTCAGCATGTACATGGTATTGATGGTTTAGGTGATATAGGATTATCTCCTAAAAATAAAGAGGTAGAAAGCAAAACTGCGTCTGAATTTTATAAAGAAGTTCTAAAAAGAGAAACTAATTTGGAAATTGTAACTCTTGGTCCATTGACAAATATTGCAAATATGATTGAGGAAAATAAAGAAAGTTTAGATTCAATAAAGCATATTTACATAATGGGTGGAAGCTCAAATGCATTGGGTAATGTAACAAAATTTGCGGAATATAATTTTTGGGTTGATCCAGAAGCAGCAGATATAGTTCTAAACGCAGGGATACCTACAACGATGATTGGTTGGGATCCGTCTCTATACGATGCAATGATTGATATAAACAAAATTAATGAAATTGAATCTATAAACACAAAATTTTCTAAGTTCACAAATGATATCCAAGTTGTTTTAAGGAAAATGATGAAAGAATTGCTTAATCAAGATGCTTATGATCTACCAGATCCATTGGCAATGTCAGTTTTTTTGGATGAGACGATAATCAGCCAGTCAGCAGAAGCTAATGTGAGAGTTGATGTTCGAGATGGTATGACTAGGGGAGGCTGTGTTATTGATTACATGAATATTGAGCCTGAAACACATAAGACAAGAATTGTGCAAAGGTGTGATCCTGATAAGTTTTTTGAGTTGTTAAAAAGTAGTTTGATTTAGCCCGTTACTCTTCTTTGTCTTCGGAATCAGTAGAATCTTTTCTTTCATCCTTAAACAATTCTGAAATTGCTCCAATGCTACCTAAAGTTGCAGATAAGTCTGCTGGTAGAAATATTTTTGTAGCATTTCCATCAGCAACTTTTTCTAATGATTCTAAATATTTAATTGCTATCAAATCATTTGTAGGATCACCTTCGTGAATAGCTTTAAAAACTTTCTGGATAGCTTCAGCTTCACCTTCTGCTGTGACTACTCTTTCATATTTCTCAGCATCGGCAACTTGTTTTAATGCTTCAGCTTCACCCTGTGCACTGAGGATTTGTGATTCCCTTTCACCTTCAGCTGTCAAAATTGCAGCTCTTTTTTCACCCTCGGCTTCTGTAACAGCTGCTCTTCTGTCTCTTTCAGCTTTCATAACTTTGTTCATTGCATCTTGGACATCTTGTGGTGGATCAATTCTTTGTATTTCTACACGGACAACTCTTGTACCCCACTTATCAGTTGCTTCATCAAGTATTAGCTTTAAAGATGTGTTGATAGTCTCTCTTGAAGTTAAAGCAGCATCTAATTCAAGATCACCAACAACATTTCTTAAGTTAGTTTGTGCTAATTTTGTTGCTGCAGTGATAAAATCTCCGACATTATAAACAAGTTTTTTGGGATCAGTTGGTTCATAGTAAATAACTGCGTCAACGGTGATTGTCACATTGTCTTTAGTGATAACCTCTTGCGGTGGAACATCAATTACTTGTTCCCTCATATCTACGATGATTAATTTTTCTATTCCAGGAATTACAATGTTGAGACCTGCTGTAGCTTCACGATTATACTTACCAAATCTTTCAACTAATCCTTTTTCGAATGGTCTTAAAATTCTGAATATTCTGAATGCAATAAATATTAAAAGACCAAATAATATGACACTTCTTATTATTGATATAATAAATTCCATAATTTTATTCTATTCATGAAAGGGATATACGCTAATACAGATTAACTATTTGTTTCTTCTGTATCCTTTTCTTCTTGCTCGTATCTATTTAGGGCAAGCATAAACATAATAAAAAGTATTAAAGATCCAGCAAAGTAAGTAATTGGAATAATTCTGATTTCTAGAGCGTTAAGACCATCTATTGAAGATGGGGCTGGTCCCCTGGGAGCATAGAGTATAAATAGAAAAGAATTTATTACCAGCCATCCAAAAGTTGCAGCTCCAACAACAAGAAAACCCAGCCTTCTACCTAAATTGGTAGCGTTCAAGATAAAAGTTGATCCAAAAAATGAGAGAACAAAAAATACAAAAAGAAAAATTCCAGTAAATGTCAAATTAGATGACAACAGGGTTCTCATGATCTCACGCATCAGGTGTCATTCCTCTCAAATAGTCTATAACCAATTCTATATCTGACTGTGGAAGTACAGCACCAAAACCTGGCATTTTTCCTCCACCAACTCCATTGACTCCATATCCTTTACCATTTACAGAGCCATTAATAATAAAATCAATAAAGTCATCTCTTTCTTTAAATTGAATATTTACTCGTCCACCTTTTAATGCAGGACCTAAGCCGCCGGAACCAATTGTTTTTGTGTATGCAGCTCCCGCAGAATAACCAGCAGTATGACATCTTGCACAATAAGCATTAAATATCCCTACCGCTCTTGTTGCTTTGTCATAATCTCCATCAAAAGTTGAATCTGCAATGTCTTGGAAATCAATGAGCCATAACTTTTGTTCATAAGCATTCTCGAGAAATGCCAAACCTTTTTCTGCTTCCAGCATAAATTTGTCATACCCATCTGTAAGGATCCCTAAATTAATTACACTCGTTTCAAGGTCAGAGAGATATCCCCTAACAACTGAGGAGTCTTTCCTTCCAGGGGTTGATTCTTCTTCATCTGGGTTTAGATTTAAAATTGCAGTACCCAAAACATCTGCAATGCTCTCGCTGTAGACTGATATATCTGTTTCTACAGAGTCAAAAAGTCCGTCTTCATCTGTATCTATTCCATTTTGCCTTGCTAAGATAGCAGATACAATTTCAACAGCTTCAATTGCTACAGGTAATCTTTCAGGAGCTGCCTTAATATTTTCTATAAGTTCATTTTGTTTATCAATTTCACTTTCAACTTGTAAATCAGAATTTTCAATTCGTAGTAAAGATGAGTTTATATTTTGTTCAATTTGTTGAAGTTCTTCACTTTGAGGAATTTGAAAATAATGCAAGTATTCTATTAAGTCGTCAAGCTGTCCGTCATTCATTGGACCACCACCTTTTAGACCCCAAGCAGGCATAGGTGAATTTGCTCTACCGTATATTAGCCAGTACCTAACTTCTTCATCATCATATCTATAAAACACATTATTTATGGCAGGGGCTGTCCATGTAACACTGACACCACTTCTTTTTTCAACATATGAAGCTGCTCCACCACTACCATCTACTCCATGACAGTTTCCACACCCAAACTCTTCATAAAGATGATGTCCTCTCTCGACTGAGACATCATCAAACTCTTCTACAAAACCCTCTTGCCTTGCTGGCTCACCAAGGTAATAAAGTGGAATCATAATTGTGAGTAACGAAGCTAACACAACCGCTATTGATAATGTCTTGTCAAGATGGGTTGTCTCTAATTCATCATCTGGAAGATATTTTTGTAAATTTCTAGGTACCTTTTTAATCTTTCCAGCACCTCTAAAACCAACTGCAGAAAAATAAGCTATTGCACCAACTACTGCCAAAGCAATTAATGTTATAAAAAATGAGCTATTCATTTTTATTCCTCAGTCTCAGCGATTGTAATACACGAAAGACCCTGTGGGTATTTGACAGACATACCATCAGCTCGAGGTGACTCAATAACTGATCCTGTATCAATGATTAATTTTCCTCCTGAAACACTTACAATAAATCTATCTAAGTTTCTTGGTGCGGGACCTGCATAATACTCACCAACCATGTTATATTTTGAACCATGACACGGGCACTCAAATCCTTGAGAAGTATTGCACCATGGGACACGGCAGCCTAAATGGACACATCGCTGATAAACAGCAACTAAACCGTCTGCAATAGTTCCACTATCAGAAAACTGAGATTGACCATTATCGTCAAAAGGTAAAACATAGGCCCTTGCTTCAGGAATAAATGCAGGAATAACCGAACCATCTGATTGAAAAATTTGATCTTTAAGATCATCAATTCTTCCAGCATCTATTTTTGAACCAAAACCTCCAGAAACTTTTGGATAAAAGAAGCCAAGCCAAGAAATTAATTGTATACCTGCGAATGCTCCAAACGTAATTCCAAGAGCTTTACCCAAAAATTGCCTACGAGTCATTCCGGCTTCCTCTTCTGAAATTTCTTCATAAATAATTTCTTCTTTTATTGATATAGATCCATCAGTTTGAATTTCTTCTTCCTGCTCAATATCTTCGGATACATTTTCTTCTTCTATATCTGGTTCATCTGGGGCAAGGAAATTTGTCGAAGACTTGTCAGCTTTTAATGCTTTTTTATCTAAATTCTTTTTCCAATTTAATTTTTTTGTAACAGTTTTTGGAGTTCTTCCAGTAACTACAGCTGCAATCCCGACAACACCAAAAATACCTATAAATGCTATTGCGATGAATGAAAGTTCAACAAGAGTCATTCGAAATGGACCCAGTCAAGTAAGTCATCGAACCATACACCATCAATCCATGGATATGTCCAGTTCCAACCTGGGCCTCTAAACAAAATACCAATAAGGCTTAGTGTTCCTGCCCCGGCAAGGAAAAATGTCCACAACATTATTGCATATTTTCTTTTTGAAGGTTTATTTTCTTTATTTCTATCGATGTATGGAATTGCCATAAATGCTGCTACTCCAATTAGTAGAGGTATCATCACACCAGCAATTTGTGGATCCCAATAAGATAATAATTCTTGCAAGCCTAAAAAGTACCAAGGTGCTTTTGCAGGGTTTGGAGTAATGTTTGGGTTTGCTTCTTCCAATAAAGGAGCCTGCAAAATTGCACTAATAAATATTAAAAATGCAGTCATTGCCATTAGGGAAATAAATTCTGGCAACATTAAGTGAGGCCATGTATTTACTTTATCAACTGGTTCAGAAGTGGGTTTCTGTATTGGTTTTGCTTTAACAACAGTCAATAACCTTTGTGTAACCTTTGTCTCAGGTGCAAAATCTACTTCAGTGGGTACCTGTCCATTTGTTTTTTCTGGTGCCGGTGCTTCTTTTACTGCTGCTGCGGCTGGTGCTGGTGCTTCTTTGACCTCAGCTGCAGGTGCTGGTGCTTCTTTGACCTCAGCTGCAGGTGCTGGTGCTTCTTTGACTTCTACCTCAATTGGAGTAACTTCAATTATGTCAGGTTCTTTTTCAATCTTGGTAGGCTCAACTTCGCCCTTCATTTCTGCTAAAGCTTGTTCAACAGAAATACCAAGAGCTTTAGCTCTTGCTTGAGCAGTTTTTAATAATAAGTGTTCAGGAATATCAACCATATAAATTTATAGAGGACCGGAAATCCCGCCATCCTTTCTAACTCTCCAAAAATGAATTGCCATAAAGATTACAATTATGAAAGGGAAAAATAGAACGTGTAAAACATAAAATCTAAGAAGTGTTGCTTCTGTTGCTTCTAATCCTGCAAATAATGCAAACTTAACTTGAGCACCAAAAACAGGTGTATAACCTGCCATATTTCCACCCACTGTCACGGCCCAAATAGCTAACTGATCCCATGGAAGCAGATAGCCAGTAAATGAAAGTAAGAGTGTAAGAAGTAATAAGATAACTCCAATCACCCAATTAAATTCTCTAGGTGCTTTGTAAGCTCCATGATAAAAAACTCGAGACATGTGAAGAAATACAACCAAGACCATAATGTGGGCTGCCCACCTATGCATATTTCTAACAAGCGATCCAAAGGCGATACTTGTTTGTAATGTTTGAATATCAACATAGGCCATTTCTGTTGGCCTAAAGTAAAACATGAGCCAGATACCTGTAATGGTCAGAACAATAAAAGTAAAGAAGCTTAGTCCACCTAAGCAGAGAGTATATGATAGCCGTACACCATGTCTTTTAACTTTTACAGGGTGTAGGTGATATAAAACATTATTCATAACAACATATGATCTGTTTCTTGGGCTATCGGAATAGCCTTTTCTAAAAGGGGAACCAGGTCTGAAAATACTTCCCCAAAGGGTACTTTCTTTTAAGGAATCGCCAAGACCAGCACTGATGTCTTTTAATCTATCTCTAAATTTAATTTTTTCGTTTTTCATTAAAGTCTTCCGTAAATATATCCATGACGATCGCTTCGCTCCCCAGAGTCTTCATCCCATGGGGATTCATAAACGCCATTCTTTATTGCAGCATCAGCTAGTGATCCAGCAAACTTACCAAGTGATATAACCCCTGTTGGACATCTGTCTACACATAAAGCACATCGTGTGCACGCTTCCTCATCTACAACAAAAAACCCTGTTTCGTTATCTTCCATACTTGGAGCTTCAACATTTATTGAATCCTCAATGGCATCAGTTGATAAATAATGTATACATTTCCAAGGACAAATATCAACACAGCCTTCGCATAAAATACATTCGGCTTCGTCAATGTGTAAGAATTGTTTTGGTCTTACTCTTGCAGAAACTTTTTCTGCCTCTACCATGGCCAAATTATATTTTTTTTCAAATTCGGGCATTTCAATAAGTACTTCTGATTTAGCCATCAGCACCCACCTTTACTACTTGTTTTCCATAGTCTGAAACTCTCGTTTTTCCTCTTTCTTTTGCTTCATTTATATCCTGAATCAAATATCCAACCACAAATGATGTGACTAATGCTCCACCCGATATACCAAGTTGAATAATATCCTTCAAAGCTCCGAGACTCATTCCTATTTCGTTACCTAAGAAGAGAATTGGAGGAAAATTAATAAACTCTCTTTGGTTTGTCCACTCAAGGGGTCCTTGAGATAGGTTTAACCACTCTGAAGGCAATACACCAAATATAAGTGCAAACTGTATCCAGCTTAGAAATGCTAGGTATGTTGCTCTAGCCCAAGTTAATTCTGAATCTTGCCATGCAAGCATTGCCATTCCGATCAATAGGAATTGTCCTGCACCAAAAGCTATTAGTTGACCTATAGTTTGCATGAGCCAACCTCTTGGCATCCAATTGAAATAATCTATAACTTGACCTTCTGGAAATCCAGCAAAGTGAGCAATTATTACACCAATTGTGATACCACCGACTCCAGCAAAAATTAATGCTACTCCGATTTTGTATCGATTTACAAAAATAAAATTTAACAAGTTTCCCTCAATACGTTATATACTCAAAAC
>CACOKA010000008.1 GCA_902627635.1 uncultured Candidatus Actinomarina sp. | reverse complement strand
ATTTATTAAAACAGATGTTTAATTAATTTATAGTTTCTTATGTAGAATTAATTAATAATTAATATACAAAAGTAATGATAAATATAACTTTTCCAGATAAATCAGTAAAAAAATATGAATCAAGTATTAATGGACTTGAATTGGCAAAATCAATAAGCAACAGTTTAGCCAAATCTGCTGTATGCATAGAAATCAACGGAGAATTGAAAGATCTTTCATATTTGATTGAAGAAGACTCGGTTTGTAAGATATTTACTAAAGATGATCAATATTCATTAGACACTTTAAGACATTCAACTGCTCATGTACTAGCCCAAGCTGTATTAAATCTTTATCCAGGGACAGAATTTGCCGTTGGACCTTCCATAGACGATGGTTTTTACTATGATTTCTTATTTAAAGAAAATATTAAAGAGTCTGACTTAATCAAAATTGAAAATGAAATGAGAAAAATCAGTAAATCTCAACAAGATTTTGTTAGGGAAGAAATTTCTAAGGATGAAGCATATAAAATGTTTAGCAAACAAACATTCAAACAGGAACTTATTAATACAGCTGACAAAAGTGAAGGTGTATCCGAAGAAAATATATCTATTTATAAAAATGATAAATTTAGTGATCTATGTAGAGGTCCACATGTTCAAAATACTAGTTTGATAAATCATTTCAAATTAACCAAGCTTGCTGGAGCTTATTGGAGAGGTATAGAGACAAATCCACAATTACAAAGAATATATGGTACTGCCTGGTTCAACAAAAATGATTTAGATAATTATTTAAAAAGACAAGAAGAAGCAGAGAAACGAGATCATAGAAAATTAGGCAACGAATTAGATTTATTTATTAGTACTGATGAAACTGGTCCTGGTCAATTTTTGTGGAAACCAAAAGGTGCTGTATTAAGACAAATAATAGAAGACTATTCAAAAAAAGCACATTCTGAAAATGGTTATGATTATGCTTACACACCTCATATTGGTAGATCAGTCTTATGGGAAACATCCGGCCATTTAGATTACTACAAAGAAGGTATGTTTCCTCCATTAAAGAATGAAGAGAATGAGGAAGAGTATTATCTCAAACCAATGAACTGTCCTTTTCATATTCTTATATATAAAAGTGACATTCGTTCGTATAAAGAGTTGCCTCTAAGATATTTTGAGTTAGGTTCTGTATACAGATACGAAAAATCTGGTGTTTTACATGGCCTATTAAGAGCTAGAGGTTTCACACAAGACGATGCTCATATTTTTTGTACAACCGACCAAATTGAAGATGAGATACTGAACCTATTAACATTTTCAATAAAATTATTAAAATCATTTGGTTTTGACTCAATTGAAGCAGATCTTTCTACAAGACCTGAAAAATCAATTGGAAATAATGATGATTGGGAGAAAGCAACAAATAGTCTTAAATCTGCACTCGAGAATCAAAATATTTCTTTTGTAACAGCTCATGGAGAAGGTGCATTTTACGGTCCGAAAATAGATTTACATGTAAAAGATGCAATTGGTAGACGATGGCAATTATCAACAATACAGGTTGATTTTGCACAACCTGACAATTTCGATCTGCAATTCGTTGATAGTAATAATAAAAGAGTCAAGCCAGTTATGATCCATCGAGCATTGCTTGGATCTATTGAGAGATTTACTGGAATTCTTATTGAAAATTATGCAGGAGAATTTCCAGGATGGTTATCACCAGTACAAGTAAAAGTTCTTACCATTGGTGATGTAAGTAATTATTTAAATAAAATTACTAAATCATTAAAAGGATTTAGATATGAAGTTGATGATCGAAACTTACGACTTGGTGAAAAATTACATGATGCATCAAAAGATAAAATCCCTATCACACTAATTGTTGGAGAAAAAGATGAATTATCAAACACCTTAGCTATAAATATACGTTCACAAGACAATCAGCAAAATGTGAAATACGAAGACGCTATTAAACAAATAAAAGCTAATCTTAAGACACCTATTTTTAAAATATAATGGCTGAAGGCATAAACATCAATGAAGAGGACGTACAGAAAGAAAACGTACCAGATGATTTAAACTCTTTAGCTGTAGGAAGCTATGTTATTCCAAATCCTCTTAGAAGAAGAAGATTTGCCCATCTAGTTTTATTGTCTTCCTTAATTGCTTTAGCGTTAAATTTTTTTTTAGAATTAGGAAATTTAGTTCCGTCATCAATAATCTTAGGAATAACAAGTATTTTTATATATGCTATTGATAATAAAATTACTTTGAATCAACATGAGATTCTTGAATTTTTAACAGAAAATATCAATCACTCAATAGGGTATTATTCCATTGCATTAACTTTTCAATTCAAATTTAAATTCAGACTCTTAAATCCAGTTTGGACAGTCATAGTATATGATCATAAAAATCCACCATCTCTTAAAACTATCCTAGAAATTGATGCTTTTAATCTCGTTCTTATAGGTGATATCTATACTGAAGAAATAATTGATGCTTGAAAAGTATTTTAAATCTGCTTCTGAAAAATTTGCTGTTCCTTTTATAGGCATATGTATAAGAATTGGTATTAAGCCAAATGTACTATCTTTTATTGGATTATTGATTGTAATTGTTGGTTGTTACTTGTTTTTAAATAATATTAAGACACTAGGTGCACTAATAATTTTTATTGGTAGTGCGATCGACGGTTTAGACGGTCCTTTAGCAAGAAAAACAAATATGATGTCAAAAAAAGGGGCTTTGCTTGATTCATTTATTGATAGAATTGGTGAACTTTTTATATGGAGTGTTGTTGCTATAAGGTTTACTACAACAGATTTAGAATTGTTTGTTATATTATCAGTCGTTACTGCATCAAATTTAATTCCATATTTACGAGCTCGTGGTGAGACGTTGGGCATAGATAACAAAGTTGGTATAGCTGCTCGTCCAGAAAGAGTTATTTTTGCAGTTGTATATATGCTTTTTGAATTACCTTTTTATAGTATTTATATATTTACATTCATATTGTGGTTTACTGTGTATCAAAGATTCATTATCTTATATAACAATTTCAAATGAAAATTTTACAATATTTTTTTATAAGTTTGAGCCATAAGATATTAAAACTTTTACCCTATAAATCGATAAGAATATTTTCAGTTCCAATCGGTACTCTTTATTTTCTTTTAACATTTAGATCGTCTATAAAGTTATTTAAACGTAAAGAAATATTCAATGAATTGAAAATAAACTACAAACCACTAATTGTAAAAATTAATTACACAAGATATTGGTTGGAGACTTTGTGGCTTACAAATAAGAATTTTTCAAAATATATCAGTCCACATGTTGAAATTGAAAATCTAGAATATGTTGAAAAGTTAAAAAAACAATATCCAGGTTTAATCTTTGCCCTTCCTCATCTTGGTAATTGGGAATTTGCAATCCCAATAGGTAACTCAATAAAATTAAATCTTCTGGCAGTTGCAGAACCATTAAATAACAGTTATGTCTTAAATTGGTTTAAATCTTTACGAGAATCTCTTGGGATAGAAATAATCATCGGTGGTAAAGGTCAAAATACATTCAATTTACTAGTTAATAAATTAAAATCTGGAAAAGATATCTGTCTTCTATCCGAGAGAAGTATCAAAAAATCCGGTGTTGCAACTGAATTTTTTGGTCAACTTGCTGCTTTTCCGAAAGGTCCCGTTGCACTTTCTTTAAAAACAGAGGTACCAATTATCCCAACTGCGATGATAAAAACAAAACGTGGATACAAGTTAAGATTTAACAAACCCTTTTATGTACCATATTTTGAAAATGAAGCAACAAGTATACAACACGGTTTAAAAACCCTATCTAAAAGTTTTGAAGAATTATTGGCCTTAGATATTAACGATTGGCATTCAATTCAACCAGTGTGGACAAGTGAGTACTAATCTATTATTAGTTTCACCATACAACGTTAATTTTTATGGTGGTGTACAAAATCAAGTCAATCTTTTTAAGAATGGCTTAAATAGATCTAATTTTAATGTTCGTTTGTTAGCACCTGATTCATCTGATTATGACATTGGAAAATCAATGAAAATTCCTTTCAACGGTTCAAACAATCCAATATCACTTATACCTGATAAGAGAATTTTAAATGAAGCCATTGCTTGGGCAGATATAATTCATATTCATGAGCCATTTATTCCATTATTTTTTTGGAGATTAAAAACTTCAAAAAAGATTGTCGTTACTCATCATGCAAAAATAAGTAAGTTTATATATTTGGGTCTTAAATTTTTGTACTTAACTTTAAGAAATAAAAATTTTTACTCTACTGCTGTGAGTGACGAGGCGAAAGCTAACGCATTAACGCTATCAAAGAAAACAAGAATAATTCCGAATTTCATTGATATTAATGAAAATATTTCTTTTATACCAAATAATAATTTTCTATTCATAGGAAGAAATGAAAGAAGAAAAAATTTAAAATTGTTCATTAATTTATCAAAGTCCATAGATGAGACAAAAGAATTTATTGCTATAACTAATAAAAGCTCAAAGGACGATTTAATAAAATACCTAATTGATATTTCAGATGATGAAAAAAATTCAATTATTAAAAATGTTGGTTTCTTTATCGCACCTCAAACACATTCTGAAAGCTTTGGAATAACAATATTAGAGGCCATAAATGCTGGAAATATTGCAATTTGTTCAAATTTAACAGCATTTATCGATCTTTTGGGAGATAGTGGTATCTATTTTAAAAATGATAATCTCAAATCATTACTTAAGGTTTTAAATAAATTAAATAATTCAGATTTAGACAAAATATGGAATAAACAATACGAGCATATAGATAAAAATTATAATTCACAAAAAGTATTAGATGATTGGATTTATGTCTATAACAATTTGTAGTTAATATTAAATATATGAAAATCGAATCTACTTTTAAAATAAAAAAAGGTTTAGCTGAAATGCTAAAAGGTGGCGTAATAATGGACGTCGTTAATGCAGAACAAGCAGTTATAGCCGAAAAATCTGGTGCAGTAGCTGTTATGGCATTAGAGAGAATTCCTGCTGATATTCGTGCAGAAGGTGGTGTAGCAAGAATGTCTTCAGTTGAAACAATTCAAGAAGTAATAGATTCAGTATCAATACCAGTTATGGCTAAAGCTCGAATTGGACATTTTGTTGAAGCGCAAATGTTAGAATCCCTAGGCATTGATTTTATTGATGAAAGTGAAGTTTTAACACCAGCTGATGATAAAAACCACATCTATAAACATGATGTAAAAACTCCATTTGTTAATGGTGCAACTGACATAGGTGAAGCATGCAGAAGAATTGGTGAGGGTGCAGCTATGATTCGAACTAAAGGAGAAGCTGGCACTGGAAACGTTATAGAAGCAGTAAAGCATATGAGAAGCATGACTGATGGCATAAATAAAATCAAAACATCTGATCAGAATGAATTGATGTCATTAGCAAAAGAAATAAGAGCTCCATTTGATGTTGTTAAGGAAATTCATGAGCTTGGAAAACTACCAGTTGTAAATTTTGCTGCTGGAGGCATAGCAACACCTGCAGACGCAGCTTTGATGATGCAACTTGGTTGTGATGGTGTATTTGTTGGATCAGGAATATTTAAAAGCGGTGATCCAAAAGAAAGAGCAGAAGCAATTGTAATTGCAACTACAAACTACAACGATCCAGAAAAACTCATAGAAGTTTCTAAAAACCTTGGTGAACCAATGGTAGGAATAAATATAGATGATTTAGATGAAGCGGAGAAATTAGCTAAAAGAGGTTGGTAATGAAAACTGGTGTATTAGCACTTCAAGGTTCCTTTTACGATCACGTTCAATCTTTAAAATTAATAGAACAAGACTATGTTTTAATTAAAGATACTTCAGACCTATCTGGTGTCAATTCTTTAATTCTTCCCGGTGGAGAATCTACAGCCATGATAAAAATTCAAGAAAACAATGATTTATTTTCTGGGTTAAAAAAATTAATTGAAAGCGGTATTCCAACATTGGGAACTTGTGCTGGTTTAATCCTATTAGCAAAAGACATAATAGATGGTGAAACGTCATTGGGAGTATTAAATACAGTAGTTGAAAGAAATGCATACGGTCGCCAAAATCAATCATTTGAAGGACTCGTTGACTTACTGGGTAATAAAGAAATGTATTGTTTCATAAGAGCTCCCAAAATTCTGTCTTATGAAGATTCAGTATCACCAATAGCAACAATTGAAAATGAAGTAGTTGGTGTTATAGAAAATAATATTGTTGGTCTTTCTTTTCATCCAGAATTAACAAATGATAATGTTTATTTAAATTGGTTAAGTAGTTTCCTTAAGGACGGTGTAAATGTCAGGTCACTCTAAGTGGTCAACGATAAAAAGAAAAAAAGGTGCAAATGATGCTAAAAGAGGAAAATTATTTGCCAAATTAATAAGAGGTATCGAAGTTGCAGCAAAGAATGGCGGTGCTGATCCAAATAACAATGCCGCACTCTATCAAGCTATTAGTAAAGCCAAATCAAATTCAGTACCCAATTCAAATATAGATAATGCTTTAAAAAGAATGTCTGGTGACTCATCAACTGAATCATTTGATGAGATTACTTATGAAGGTTATGGACCTAATGGTGTTGCAATATTAGTTGAATGTGTTACTGACAATAGAAATAGAACTTCATCAGATGTAAAAGCAACTTTTAATAAATATGATGGGAATACCGGCTCTCCTGGAAGTGTTAATTACTTATTTTCAAGAAAAGCAATATTTCAATTTGATGAGTATAAAGAAGAGATAATAGATCTTGCAATAGACAATAATTGTATAGACATTCAGGAAAATGAAACTGGTGTTACTTTTGAATTTCAGCCTACTGAATTCCAGAAAATAGATCAATTATTTAGAAATTCAGGTTTTAACTTAGTAAATTCCGAAGTTGCTTATTTACCATCCAGTTCTGTAAATTTAGATATTGAAAAATTTAATATGTTGTCAAAGTTGATAGAAGCATTAGAAGATTTAGATGACGTTCAAAATGTATATGCAAATTTTGATATTGATAACAAACTATTAGAAAAAGCAATAACAGAATAATTTTAGCTACAATTGTTATGTGGTTAATAAAGCTAAAAAACAGGGAACTACTTACGAATCTAATATCGTAAAAAGATTGAACGATAATTCAAATATGAAAGCTCAACGTTTTGCTGAAGGTGGTTCTAATGATTTGGGTGACATACAATTGTTTGTTGACGGTGAAGAGTATTTTATTGAAGCGAAATCGAGACAAAATCTAAATTTACATCAGTCACTAGGTAAAGCAATTGAAAAGTCAAACGATGAAAACACTGTATTATTTTGGAAAAAACTTAAGAGACAGGGTGACAATAAGAGGCGGACTAATGATGGAATGCCAGAAGTAGTGTCAATGTCATATGAACTTTTTATTAAACTTTTAAATAAGTAATTGAACAAAACCCATATTTCGAATTTAAATTATCACCTTCCTAAATCCTCGATAGCTCAAGATCCATACATAAACCCAGAAGATTCTCAAATTCTTGATGCAGAAAGTATGAAAATTTATAAATTTGAAAGTATACATAATGTAATTCCAAAACGTTCGTTACTAGTCTTTAATAATTCTCAAGTTATAGATGTAAGAGTGAAAACAAATAAAAAACATACTAACGGAAACGTTGAAATATTCATACTGAGGAAAGTTGACGAATATTCAGCAGATTGTTTACTTAAATTTAATGGTGCAAAGAAAGTTGGAGAACATATTGAGCTTGAAAAATTCTCTATAAATATTATCAAAAATGTAAACGATGGATTCAGATTAGAATTTTCTTTACCTTTAGATGAAATAATCAAAATTTATGGTTCAACTCCTTTGCCACCTTACATTGAGGATAAGGATTATAAATATGAACACTATAAAACTTTTTTCAGTAAGAATGGTTTTTCCGTCGCTGCATCTACAGCTGCACTTCATTTCACTCCAAATTTATTTCAAAAGCTTGAAAAAAATGATATTAATCTGAGATTTCTAAATCTAGATATTGGCCTTGGTACATTCAAACCTATCAATACTGAATACATAGAAGATTATGATATACATTCTGAAGATTATGAAATTAATGAGGATACCTACAATGAAATAATTAGCAAAAAAGAAGACGGTTATAATATTGTCTGTGTTGGAACGACAACATTAAGAACATTAGAGCATGTATTCAAAACCTCTATGTTTAAAGGAAAAACAAATTTGTTCATTACAAATGGATTCAAATTTAATGTTGCTGATTATCTGATTACAAATTTTCATGCTCCAAAGAGTTCTTTATTATCGATTGTTCATGCTATCTATGGAGATTCATGGAAAAAACTTTATACTTTTGCTTTAGAAAATAACATGAAGTTCCTCAGTTTTGGTGATGCAGTAATGTTTAAAATAAAACACAATGTCCTATAAATTAATTTCAAATGATAAAAATGCTCGGGCTGGGATATTGTCTGTAAATAATATTGAAGTTCAGACTCCTACATTTATGCCTGTTGCTACAAGAGGTGCAATTAAATCTACTCCTCATCAATACCTAGATAAGACCTCAATTCTTCTAGCAAATGCATACCATCTACATCTACGACCAGGAGCGCAGTTAATAAATGATTTAGGTGGTTTACATAAATTTATGAACTGGGATAAATTAATACTTACTGACTCTGGAGGATTTCAAGCTTGGTCACTGCCAACTAAATTATTAAATGATGGTATTGAATTTAAAAATGTATATGATGGATCCTTTTTTAAAATGACTCCAGAAGAATCAATCAACACACAAAATCTTTTAGGCAGTGATATTGCAATGATATTTGATTATTTAATTGATTATGACAGATCATATGATGATCAAATGAAAGCTATAGAAATAACAAGTCAGTGGGCTGAAAAAGCAAAAAGTGTACATAAAAACAATAAACAAGATTTGTTTGGCATAGTTCAAGGAGGTTTAAATCTTGATTTAAGAGAAACTTCAGCAAAATCAATGATCGAATTAGAATTTGATGGATATGCTATTGGTGGATTAGCAATCGGCGAAACAAGTACTGAAAGAAAAAAGGTCGTAGAACATCTACATTCAATACTTCCAATAGATAAGCCAAGATATGTTATGGGCTTAGGTGACACCGTAGGTTTAATTGATTTGATTGATTCTGGTATTGACATGTTTGATTGCGTTTGGCCTGCACGACTCGCAAGGCACGGTAAATTAATTACTCGTAATTCATATATCAATATAAAAAATCAAAAATTCAAATATGATGAAAATCCTATAGATACCAACTGCACATGCTTTGCCTGTTTAAATTATTCAAAAGCTTACTTAAGACATCTTTTTATAAATGAAAATACAACTTCTTGGTTATATTTAACTGTTCATAATATAATTCAAACTGAACAAATTATTGAAGAAGCTAGAGAAAGTATATTAAACTCAAGTTTTGAAAGTTTTAAAAAGGAATTTATAAATGAGTGACGTAGTATCTTTATTGCCCTTAGTTTTTGTATTTATAGTATTTTATGCAGTTTTATACTTACCTCAACGAAGACGAAATAAAAAACACCAAGAATTCGTAGAAAACCTCAAAATCGGCGAAGATGTAATAACAGATTCTGGTATCTATGGAAGAGTTACATCTATAAGTGATGATACGGTTACATTAGTTCTCAAAAATGGTGAAATAAAAATTAAGACATCATTTATTAATAGTATTTCATGAAACGAATCCTTAAATTTCTTTTTCTACCTATCCTCGCAATTGGTTTATTTATATACGTTTATCAATCCTCTCTATCACCAAAACTTGGATTAGATTTACAAGGAGGGATATCAGTAATTCTTACTGCTGATGAAAACACAGATCCAGAAGTTTTAGAAAAATCTGTTGAAATTATGAGAACAAGAATCGAAGCATTTGGTGATGTACAAGAACCAGAAATTTCCATCAGTGGAAATAATGCTGTATTAGTACAGCTTCCAGGTGTTACGGATCAAGAACGTGCAATTGAAGCATTAGGAGCTACTGGTTTATTGACTTTTAGACCTGTATTAGCGTCATCATTTGATACTGGTATTTCACCTGCATTTGAGTATCTTCCAAATCCTGATGATCCTGAGAATCCTATTAAAGTTTCAGCCCCAGGAGTTGATGAAGAATTTGGATTAACAATAGAAGATGATCCGAACACTGAATCTTATCTTTTATCGATCACACCTAGTTATCCAGTAATCTATAAATTAGGTCCTGCGGTCTTAACCGGTAATGATATTGAAGATGCAATTGCAGCATACCCTGAGAATGAATGGATAGTTTCTTTAGAATTTAAAGACTCCTCAGCTATTAAATTTACAGATTTAACAAAACAATTAGCAAGAGAGACTGGTGACAAAAGAAGATTAGCCATTGTCTTAGATGGTGAAATAGTCTCAGCACCTGGGATTGCTTTAAATGTTAGTCCAGATGTCGGAATTACAGGAGGGACCGCTGCGATATCAATGGGAAATACGGATACCGGTGAATCTGCTAATAATCTTGCTGTAATTTTGAGATATGGTGCATTACCAGTGTCATTTGAAAGATCATCCATTCAGAAGGTTTCTGCTAGCTTAGGAGAAGATACTTTAAATCTTGGATTACAAGCTGGTTTAATTGGTTTAGTAATAATCTCTATCATAATTATTCTTTACTACAGATTTCTTGGATTCATTTCGGTTTTTGGATTGTCAATGTTTGGTCTTTTGTTTTACTCAGTAATTTCAATACTTGGTGATTTACAAGGCTTTACATTGACACTTGCAGGTATCGCTGGAATTATTGTTTCAATTGGACTTTCTGCTGACTCATATATTGTTACTTTTGAAAAACTAAAAGATGAAATAAAGGTTGGAAGATCATTTGAATTTGCTGCAAATAAAGCTGTAGATGAATCATGGAAGACAATTTTAACAGCTGATTTCGTTTCATTATCTGCTGCTTTCCTTCTTTATATATTAGCGGTAGGTCCAATACGCGGTTTTGCATTGGCACTTGGTATTGCAACAATATTTGATTTATTATTTACACGACTTTACACAAGGAATGTAGTTCCTGTTGTTGTATCAAATATTAATAACACTAGATTTTTGTTTCCAATAAAAAATAAGGATATAACTAATGTTTAAACAATTATTTTTAGGTAACACAAATTTTGATTTTTACGGTAAACGTAGATTTCTTCAGAGGGTGTTTATTTTTGAGATAATTATTTTCTTAACTGTATTGATCTGTGCTGCAATTGGTATATTAAACTTAAATTTCTCTATTGATTTTACAGGTGGAACCACATATCAGCTGACAAGTGATTATTCAAAACCTGATATTGAAGAAGTTTTAAGGAATAACATTTTAGAAGTCTCAAGATATCAAACATATGAAAACTCAGATACAGTACTTTTTAGAGCTGATGAAGGTTCTCAATCACAAGAAACTGAATTCCTAAATTATCTTGCAAATAAATTCAATGTCGATAGTAATGATATTGAATTCCAACGTGTAGGTCCCACATTTGGACAAGAAATCACAACTAAGGGGATTAGAGCACTTGTAATATTTTTATCATTTATAGTTTTACTTATATCAATTAGATTCCAGTTTAGATATTCTATTGTTGCTTTAATAGCATTGATTCATGATCTTTTAATTTGTACATCGATTTATTTATTATTGAATTTTGAGATAACGCCATCAACAGTGATTGCACTTTTAACTATTCTTGGCTATTCACTATATGATACAGTCATACTTTTTGATAAATTAAGAGATAGTCAAAGAATGAACAAAGAAAGTAATTTATCCATAAAGACTTTAAATAAAACTTTTAATGAGATCTTAATGAGGAGTATCAATACATCAATCACTTCAGCTGTACCAATAGCTTCAATATTATTTTTAGGTAACATAATTGGGTTATCTGGGACTCTAACAGATTTTGCTTTACCTTTGTTTATTGGAATTATATCGGGAACTTACAGCTCAATATTTGTAACGATTCCATTTTTATCAAGGATAATTAATAAATAAAAAAACTAGTACCATTAATTTATGGTTAAAAATCTTGATTTACTTAATGCAGACGAACTTATTAATAACCTGTATTCTAAATTTAAAAATGATGAAGAAATACTAAAAAAAGCATATTTATACGCGTCCAAAGGACATTTAAATCAAAAAAGGGCATCTGGAGAACCATATATCACTCATCCATTACAGGTTGCTACTTATTTAGCTGATTTAAGTATGGATATTGAAACAGTTGTATCAGCTATTTTGCATGATTTAATTGAAGATACAGATATTACTTACAAAGATATAAAAAAAGAGTTTGGAAGTGAAATAGCAAATATAGTTGATGGTGTAACGAAATTAGATAAAATCCAATATAACTCTAATGAGGAAGCACAGGCAGACGCAATAAGAAAGATGGTTATTGCTATGTCTAAAGATATAAGAGTCTTAATTTTAAAACTTGCAGATAGACTTCATAACATAGAAACTATTCAGTATTTAGCAGATTACAAACAAGAGAAAATAGCTAATGAGACATTATATGTTTATGCTCCACTGGCACATAGGTTGGGGCTTCAAAATATAAAACACATACTTGAAGATATATCATTTAGTTTGATATTTAAAAATCAAAATTCTGAAATAGAAAATTTGATTGAGAAAACTGCTCCCAATAGAGACAAAAATATAAATAAGTCATTAAAGGTGATTGAAGATCTTTTGTCTGCGAATTCTTTATCTGCAGAAGTCGTTGGAAGACCAAAACATAATTATTCGATATATAAAAAAATTGTCAATAATGGTTTAACGTTTAATGAGATAAATGATCTCATAGGTCTTAGAATTTTAACTGATGAAGTAAAAAACTGTTATACAATACTTGGTTTAATTCACGCAAACTTTCAACCAGTACAAGGTAGATTTAAAGACTTTATTTCTATGCCAAAATTTAATCTTTATCAAAGCTTGCATACAACAGTTTTAACGGAAACAGGTCAAAAAATGGAAATACAGATAAGAACTCACGATATGCACTATAGAGCTGAATATGGAGTAGCTGCTCACTGGAAATATAAAGAGAAGCCACAAAATGATACACAACAATGGACAAATGCATTATCTGAATTATCGGATGAATATCCTGATCCGAATGAATTTCTAAGTCATATGAAATTAGATCTTTATGAAGATGAAGTATTCTGTTTAACTCCAAAAGGAGATGTGATTACATTACCTCAAGGTGCAACACCCGTTGACTTTGCTTTTTCAGTTCATACACAAGTAGGAGAGAAATTAATTGGTGCAAAGATCAATGGAAAATTAGTCAATTTAAGTACAAAACTAACTACTGGTGATACAGTCGAAGTGCTTACAACAAATGAAAAAAATAAAGGACCAAGTCGTGATTGGCTAACATTTGTAAAGACTTCAAGAGCCCGTTCTAAAATTAAACAATGGTATCAAAAACAACTTAAGGATGAAGATATACAAAAAGGTAAACAGATATTAAATTCATGGCTGGAAGAAAATGATGAGATTTTTAATTACTCAAGTAAAGATACTATATTAAATGAGCTTTTAAACATTCTTAAATATCCAAATAAAGAATCAATCTATCAAAATTTAGGTAATGGAAACATAAAAATAAACAATGTTGGGAACAAAATAAGGAAATTCGTATTTCCTGAAGAGATAACAGAAGAAGACGATATTTTATCACCAGAAAAATATCAATCAAACGATGATCAACTTGTAATTGTAGAAGGATATGATGATATCAAAGTAAGGATGGCGAGATGTTGCGTTCCTGTTCCAGGTGATGATATTTTAGGTTTTATCACGATATCAAATGGAATATCTATACATAGATCTGATTGTTTGAATATAAAAATTGATAGTTCTAAGGGTGAAAGAATAATTGATGTCTCATGGGGATTCAATGCTCAAACTGGTTCAATTGTTTGGTTAGAAATAGAGGCTATTGATAGACCTTACTTATTAAGAGATGCAACAATAGCAATATCAGACAATGGAGGCAATATCCTCGTTGCAAAATCACTTACTAACAGTAAGAGGATAGTAACTTTACTTTTTCAAGTTGAGGTAAGTGGAAATGAACAACTTGACTCAATAATTAGAGATGCAAAAAATATAGAAAATGTTTTTGATGTTCAACGTGCTAACCCAGGAAACTAATTGTGGATGATATATTTCTTTTTACAAGTTTTACTACTTCTAATTGCTACATAGTTACTCCGGATATTTCCGATGGAATATCTTATGTAATTGATTTGCCACCTGATCTTGATCCTGTACTCGATTATATAAAACAGGAAAATCTTAGTGTTGGAGGCGCACTATTAACACACGGACATTTTGATCATTCCTTAGGTATGAGTAGCTTTGATGGATCCATCTATATAGATCTTAATGACGAACAATTAGCAAGAAATCCAGAAGAACAACTTAAATCATTTATTGGATTAAATCTTGATTCGGTTACATTTCAAGGTGAATTAAATGAAGTCAAGGATATACACAGTGATGAATTAGTTGTACATAGTAATCCTGGTCACACAAAGGGGAGCAGTTCATTTGAATTCCCAAGTTTAGGAATTGTGTTTACAGGTGATTTTATATTCAAAGATGGAATTGGTAGAACTGATTTATTAACTGGTGACACAAATGAAATGATTGAATCAATAAATAGTGTGTTTACAGAATTTAATGATGATTATATTCTCTATCCGGGACATGGGGATAAAGACACAGTAAAATCAATAAAAAACAACAATATTCTAGTAAAGGAATATTTGCATGATTGAACAAGTTAAAGGCACTAGAAATTTATTTGGTGCTGACTCTGCAAAATATGTACATATATTTAATACTTTTTGTGAAGCTTTTATTGATTATGGTTATGAGTTAGTTGAATTACCCATTCTTGAACATAAAGAATTGTTTATAAAATCAATAGGTGAAAATTCAGAGATTGTTACAAAACAAATGTATGAATTTAAAGACAAAGGCGGTAGATCACTTGTTTTGAGGCCAGAAGCAACTGCTAGTGTAGTAAGGTTTCATAACGAATTTTTTAAAAATGAATCAAAAAAGTATGCATATTTTGGAAAAATGTATCGATATGAAAATCCTCAGAAAAATCGATATAGGGAGTTTATTCAAGCAGGAGCAGAAATAATAGGAACGATAGATGACTTTTCAGAGCTACAGATTCTTAAATCATCAATAAAATTTTTAGAAAAACTAAATATAAAAGCAAAGCTTAATATAAATACAATTGGTTCTATTGAAGAAAGAAAATTATATATTAAAGAACTTGATAATTACTTTAAAAAAAACAAAAATAATTTGTCAAAGGAGAGTAATGATAAGATCGGTAAAAACACTTTACGTATTTTAGATTCTAATGATCCATTAGATTCAGAAATAATTGATCTAGCTCCAGTAATTTATCAATATTTAGAAGACGATACGTTGAAAAGATATGAATATTTAAAAGATAGCTTAAACAAAGAAGATATAGATTTTGTAGAGAATTCAAAATTAGTGAGAGGGCTTGATTACTACAATGACTTGACATTTGAGTTCGCATATAAAGCTACTGTTCTTGGTGGTGGAGGTAGGTATGATAAACTCGCTGATTCATTAAAGCTAGGTAATTCCGCAGGGGTTGGTGTTGCTTTCGGCGTTGATAGGATAATTAATTGTATTAAGTATGTCCCATCTACAAAAAAGATCATGTTGATAGGTCAAAACTTAAATGATATAAAATCAGTATCTAAAAAATTAGATAAAAGTCGAATAAAATATTTTTTACCTGTAAGAAATAGTAAAGAAAACACACAATATAAAGAAGCTATAAAGAACAATGTTGACTATGTTATAAACTGTACTGAAAAAACTATTAAGAATCCAATTAATAGTGAGTCATTTGAATTTAATATACGAAACTTAAAGAAATTAATATGAAAATAGAAGATTTAATAAAATCAAAAGTAAATAGTCCAGTAACTGACTTAAGAGGATGGGTAAGTAGTGTTCGAGACCACGGTGGCCTTGTTTTTATTGAACTAAGAGATGCAAATTCAAAAATACAAATCGTTCTAGATTCTGAAAATGTTGATATAGATACTTTTAAATCTGAATATTACATAAGTGTTAATGGAACATATATAAAAAGAGATAAATCAATGATTAATAAAACCCAACAATTTGGTGAATACGAGATTACCGTTGATAGTTATTCATTAATCTCAAAAAGTAAAGCACTACCGTTTCAAATTGAAAACTCTATCGATACTGATGAAAATATAAGACTTAAATATAGATACTTGGATTTGAGACGTGATGATATGAAAAGAAATATACTCGCTCGTTCAAATACATTTAAATCTATAAGGAATTCAATGGACAGCTTATCTTTTTTAGAATTAGACACCCCAACACTGACAAAGTCTACACCTGAAGGTGCGAAAGACTTTTTAGTTCCATCAAGAAAACAAAGTGGTTCATTTTATGCATTGCCGCAATCACCTCAAATGTATAAACAGTTATTTATGATTTCAGGTTTCAACAAATATTATCAGATAGCTAAATGTTATCGAGATGAGGATTCTAGAAAAGACAGGCAACCTGAATTTACTCAACTAGATTTAGAAATCTTAAATGGCACACCTGATGAAGTTAGAAACACTACTGAAACAATAGTTAAAGAATTATTAGATAATGTATTTTCTATTAAAGTTGATGTACCTTTTCAAGATATGACCTATAAAGAAGCAATAGAAGATTATGGTACTGATAAACCAGATTTACGAATTAAAGAAACGATTAAAGATCTAACTGAAATTTTTATAAACACCGAAATAAATTTTATCAAATCAGCATTAGAAAACTCCGGATTTGTTAAAGGTTTTCATACTTCAAAAATTATGACAAGATCAGAGATAGATGCACTAGATAGTTTGGTTAAAGATAATGGAAGTAATGGTCTTGGATGGTTTAAGATTGAGAATTCCACTATATCAGGCCCATTATCCAAAATTACAAATGATAAAGAGAATGAAGAAATATCAAATCTAGGTGATGGTATGCTCTTATTTCAGACAGGAAATACCGAGATATATCCAATACTAGATATTATTCGTCGAGAAATCTTTACTCCAGAGGATACCTATAGTTTTACTTGGATTTATGATTTTCCATATTTTGAAATTGAAAATGGAGAAATACAACCTTCCCACCATCCCTTCACTTCACCAAAAGATACTGAGAATTTTATGGAAGATCCTAATAATGCAACAGCTCTACATTATGATTTAGTTCTTAATGGATCAGAACTGGGTTCCGGATCACAACGAATTAACTCTCCAGAAGTTCAAAGAAAAGTATTAGAAATGTGGGGTCTTTCAGACGATGATATTGAAAATCGTTTTGGATGGTTTATTGAAGCTTTGTCATACGGTACACCACAACATGCAGGTATAGCTTTAGGTATAGATAGAATAATTGCTGTAATGCTTAATGTTGATTCAATAAGAGATGTTATACCTTTTCCTAAAACACAATCTGGACTTGACCCATTAACAAACGCACCAACTATTATTGATGAAAATGAATTAGAGGACTATAACCTTAAATATATTGAGGTAGTTGATGAATAGTAATGAGATAAGAGAAGAGTTTTTAAAATTCTTTGAAAAAAATAATCACAAGATAATGCCTTCAGCTTCATTGATACCAATAGATGAAACTTTACTATTTACGGCCGCTGGTATGGTCCCATTTAAAGATTATTTTATGGGCAACAGTAAACCACCACATACAAATCTTGTCTCATCACAAAAATGTATAAGAACAGTTGATATTGATATTATTGGAGACACAGATCGCCATCTTACATTTTTTGAAATGCTTGGAAATTTTAGTATTGGAGAATATTTTAAAGAACAAGCTATAAAACATGCGTATGAATTTATAACTATAAATCTAGGAATTAATAAAGACGATTTATGGTTTACGGTCTATAAAGATGACGACGAGTCATTCAATATTTGGAAAGATGTTATAGGTGTTCCGGAAGAAAGAATACAAAGAGGTGATAAAGATAATTTCTGGCAAATGAATATCCCTGGACCTTGTGGTCCCTGTTCTGAAATATTTATAGACAGAGGACCAGACTTTGGAAAGGAAGGAGGTCCAATTGGTGGCGGTGAAGATAGATTCATAGAAATTTGGAATTTAGTTTTCATGGAATCAATACAAGATGAGCCTTACAATGTCGTGGGCGAATTGCCTGCTAAAAATATTGATACAGGTATGGGACTTGAACGTATTGCTATGGTGCTTCAAGATAAAGAATCACCTTTTGAAATAGATACTTTTGATTCTATTTATGAACAATTAAAGCCAAAAATTAAAAATCCAAATAAGAAGTACGAAAGAATCATATTGGATCATATGAAAGCATCAACGTTTATGATTTCAGACGGTGTTGTTCCAACAAACGAGGGTAGAGGATATATTTTAAGAAGGTTGATAAGAAGAGCAATCAGGGCATATTATGGTTTAACTAATGAAATAGATACTATTGAGTTTTTAATATCTCCAATTGTTGATATTTATAAAGATCACTACCCAGACCTTAATGAAAATATTGAAAAAATTAAGAAACTTTACACAACTGAAGAAAATCTCTTTCATAAGACATTGGAAAAAGGCACAGTAGAAATAAATAGGCTTATTGAAGATAAAGATGCATTTAACGAAGAAAAAGCATTTTATCTTTTTGAGACTTTTGGTTTTCCATATGAACTTACAAAAGAGATTGCATATGAAAATAATATAAAATTAAATGATGATAAATATATGAAAAAATTTCAAGAACATCAGGCTAAATCTAGTGCTTTTAAAAAGGAGATGTCAGATGTTGATAAATTTGATGTTGATTGTAACGTATTTACAGGTTACGAGAATACAAATACTACAAGTGAAGTAACACTTGTGCAGAATGAAAATGGTTCAACAACGATATTTACAGAATCTACACCATTTTATTTTGAAGCTGGAGGTCAGATATCTGACCAGGGCTCAATAGTATTTGAGAATAAAGAGTATACGGTAGCTGATGTTGTTCAATCTAGTTCTGGTGCAACCGGCTTAGTAATAAATGAAGATATCATAATTCAATCAGGAGATATGGTTGAATCAAAAGTAAACGAAAAATTTAGGAGATCAGTATCTAAAAGTCATACATCTGCACATATAGTTCACTCATCTTTAAGAAATATACTAGGTGATCATGTAGCTCAGGCAGGATCATATGTTGCTCCAGGAAGATTTAGATTTGACTTTAGTCATTCAGAAAAAGTCACACAGGAGGAACTTGATGAGATCTTCACATTAAGTAATAAAAATGTTTTTTCTGATTTGAAAGTATATACAAAAATAATGAATATTGATGAGGCTAAAAAAGAAGGTGCATTGGCATTTTTTGGAGATAAATATGATGACGATGTAAGAGTAGTAAATATTGGAAGTTTCTCTAAAGAACTTTGTGGAGGCACACATGTATCTAATTCAAACGAAATAGGATTAATTGTTTTATTAAATGAGTCATCTATTGGCTCAAATCTAAGAAGAGTTGAGATGCTTTCAGGATTTGAAGCTTATGACTTTATGACTAATGCTTACAATTCATATAAAAATGTCAGTAATCTTTTAAATACAAATATAGAAAATGTACCAACAAAACTTGAATCATTTTTTAATTCTTATGAGGAACTTAAATCACAAGTTCATCAATTCAAACAAATTCGAAACAATGAAATGGTTGATGAGATATCAAATAAATTTGAAACTGTTGGTGACTATAAAGTATATATTAATCAAGTGTCAATGGATACTGTTGATGATATGAGAAATGTAGCTATTAATTCGATCAATAATGGCGTTGTTGATTACATCTATTTAATATCACAAATAGATTCGAAATTTGTCATAGTTGCCATGAAAAACGAGAAAGTTATTAAAGATATGAATGTATCTGAACTTGTTATTGAAACTTCTAAAAATTTTGGTGGGGGAGCTTCAAAAGATGAGGTTTTATCAGTAGGTGGGGGTCCCAAAGATTATTCAATAGATGATACTCTTAAATATATAAAAGAATCTATCCTTAACAATCTCAAGTGAAAAATATAATTGCTATTGATTACGGTGAACGTTACATTGGTCTCGCATTAAAAAAGAATTCAATAACTTCTCCTTATGCTTATAAAGTATTAGATAGCAAGTCTATAGATGTTGTAGAAGAAATTAAACAATCGCTATTAGAACACAAAATAGATGAAATTGTAATTGGTTATCCAATAGGATTAAATGCTCATAAAACACGCATGAGTAATGTTGTAGATGAATTTATTGAGAATGATTTAAAATCTATAGCAAATATTCCAATACATAAAATTGATGAAAGAATGACTTCAAAATTAACAAATGATAATTCAGTAAGAAATGATGACTTAGCGGCATTAGAAATACTAAATTCATATCTAAAAATATGATTAATTATTACTTTAAAAATCGGCTTGTTATTTCTGTTGTATTTACAATATTTGCAATATTTATTGCAATAAGTTTTGCCTCTAATATAGCCTTATCAATTGACCAAACAGCGAATATCGTTTCAAATAATAACGATACGGAAGAATCAATTATTTTAATAGATATTCCTCAAGGTTCCTCGGCGGCACAGATTTCTTCAATACTTGCCCAGGAAGGAATTATATCGTCTTCACTTGCTTTTGAAATTTATCTAAGGAATGAGAATCTTGGCGATAAATTACGAGCTGGAGAATATGAAATTTCAAACAAATTAGAGTTCGAAGAGATAAGTAATATTTTATTAAAAGGCCCCCCATTAAAAACTTACACAATCACTATTCCGGAAGGACTTTGGATAAATGAAACAATTGAATCTATCTCTTCTCAAACTGGTTACGATGTAGATTTACTAACGAATTCACTGTTATCTGGAAATGTCGAAAGTAAATATGTTTATTTAGGTGATGTATCAAAGTTGCAAAATTGGGAAGGTCTTCTATATCCAAACACATATCAAATAGCTTTAGATGCATCTGGTGAAGAAATCTTACAAATTTTAATAAATGAACTCGAAACTGTAATTGATAGATTATTAGTCACCTACTCAATACCAAATTGGATAAATTCTACTAATGAACTTTTTGCAGTAGCTAGTCTTGTTGAGGCCGAATCGAAACTACAAGAAGACAGACCACTTGTTTCATCTGTTATAAAAAACCGATTGTATGATGATATGTTACTTCAAATTGATGCGATGATACTGTATGCTCTTCAAGAGCGAAAGTCTCAAGTATTACTGATCGATTTACAAGTAGAATCACCGTATAACTCATATAAATATACAGGTTTACCGCCTACACCTATTTCTGGATTTGGTGAGCGATCATTAATTGCTGTATTTGAAACACCAGAGACAGATTTTATATACTACTTACTGACGGATAAAAATGGAAAAATGTCATTTACAAATGACTACACAGACTTTATTAACATGAAAAATAAAGCAAAAGAGGAAGGTGTAATTCCCTAATGGTATCTACAAACGATATGAGACCAGGACAGTCTATATTAGTTGATGGAACTATATATCAGATAATAGATTATGCACATGTTAAACCCGGAAAAGGAAAGGCTTTTGTTAAAACAAAGCTTAAAAATCTTATTGATGGTGGAATTATAGAAAAAACATTTAGAGCTGATGAAAATGTTGATCAAGCATTTATAGAGAAACAAGATTTTCAGTATTTATATAATGAATCAGGAAATTTCATATTTATGAACACTGAAAATTATGAACAAATATCATTAGATGCAAGACTTATTGCTGAAATCGAACTTTTATTAATACCAAATAGCGAGGTAACTATACAAATGTATGAGAATAAGCCATTAAATGTACTCTTACCTTCAAGTGTCGAGTTAAAAGTGACAAAAGCAGAACCAGCAGTAAAAGGCGATACTGTAACATCATCAACCAAAACAGTTACTTGTGAAACTGGTTTAGAGGTTGTTGTACCTATGTTCATCGAAGAAGGTGAGGTAATTAAAATTGACACAAAAGATAATTCCTACATGACAAGGGTTTAATGAAAGATTTTAGACAAGTAACATTTGAAACATTATTTGAAGAAGGTCTCACGAGTTTAAAAGAAAAAGATTTCAATATATCTTCATTAAGTGAAAATCAAAATCTAAGAGCTAACCAATTGTTTAATAATACAAAACTTAACAGTGAGAGAATTGAAAATTCAATCCGCACTTATTCTGATAATTGGAGTTACGAAAGAATAGGTAAAGTAGAATTAATCATTTTAACATTAGGCATTTCAGAATTAATTATGGATCTATCTCCAACAAAAGTTATTATCTCAGAATGGGTAAAGCTTGCAGATAAACACTCCTCTTCACAGTCAGCAAAATTTGTTAACGGAATTCTTGATAAATTATCACAGGAGATTTAATGAGTGACTCATTTATATTAGAGATTAAAAATAAAAGAAAAGAATTTATTAACTCATTTGAAAAAAATATTGAGAACATAGATAATGAACTTATAAGAGCAAGAAACGATAATCAATTAAATTCAATAAGAATACATAAATATCTTACAGAAACTGGTGTACTTGGAAAAGTTAAGACTGCTCGCTTTTTAGATGAAATAGGACTTAATGAAAAGTCAAAATTTTCTGACCTAAACGATGATTATATTGAATCAATCACTATCTATGTGAAAAACTCATGATAATTATTTTTAGTGGTCCTTCAGGTGTTGGTAAATCAACAATTATTAACAATTTATCAAATGATTTTAATTTTTATTTTTCTACATCACATACAACTAGACCAAGAAGGGATTCAGAAATAGAAGGTAAGGATTACTATTTTATATCTGATGACAAATTTAATTTCATGATAGATAATGATGAATTTTTAGAATATGAAAGATACGGCACCTATTATTACGGAACTTCAAAGAAAGAGCTAGAACGAGATGATGTTATTATTCTTGATCTCGAAGTAAACGGGGCTACAAAATTATTAAAATCAAATGATTCATATACAGGAATTTTTATAGATATTGATGACAATGTTTTGATTGAAAGATTAAATGAGCGAGGTCATGATGACAAGTTTATACAAGAAAGAATGAATTTAGCTAAAGAACAACGTCAATCTAAGGATAACTTTGACTATATAATTAAAAATATAGATTTAAAGGCTACTATTAAAGAAATATTAGATATATTATATGACCTGGAGAAAAAATGATCAAACCACCTATTGAAGAACTTTTAGAAAACTCACCTGGTAGATTTGCTCTTGTTATAACATCAGCAAGAAGAGCAAAAGATATTAACTCATACTTTAACCAATTAGGCGAAGGTATTGGAGCATATACACCACCTCAGGTACAAAGTCTTAGTAGAAAACCACTTACCGTTGCATTTGAGGAAATTGCATCTGGAAAAGTAGAGGTTAGCGAAAAAGAATAACTCCATGAGCAAAAAAATACTACTTGGTATCACTGGTAGTATTGCTGCTTCAAAGTCAGAAAAGTTACATAAGTTACTTACAGAAAAATACGAAACTGTTGTCTTTTCAACCGACGAAGGGTTGAAGTATATTTCAGAAGAATTTCAAACCAAAAATGAAATCTTCCACAGTTGGGATCAATTAGATGGGTCACCTCATATAGAATATGCAAGATGGGCTGATAGTATCGTAATCTATCCTGCAACAGCAAATTTTATTAGTAAATATGCAAATGGTTTAGCTGATAATTTATTACTTTCTACATTATTGATGTTTGATAAAGAAATTTATGTTGCTCCAGCAATGCATGAAGAAATGTTCATGGACGATAAAATTCAGTCAAACATTATTGATTTAAACGACAATGTAATATTCTGTGGTCCCCGATATGGAAACCTTGATATAGGAGATAAAGGTTTGGGTAGGCTTATCGAACCAATAGAAATGTTTGATATTTTATTTAATAAAAAAGAAAAGGTTATTGTAACATCAGGTCCAACTTCTGAATATCTTGATGATGTTAGAACAATAACAAACAAATCGTCTGGAAAGCAAGGCAGGGCAATTGCTATTGAATTGATGAGTCAAGGATATGACGTTGTTTATATTCATTCGAAAGCAATATCTCCTGTTGCAGGTGCAAAAAATATATCATTTGATACTTCAAAACAATTGCAGGAATCAATGAATACTGAATCAAATAATGCAAAACATTTATACATGGTTGCTGCTGTATCTGATTTTATTCCAGAAAAAATAGAAGGAAAAATGAAAAGAAGCGAAGGCAATATGACATTTAATCTGTCACCAAACGTTGATATAGTAAAAGAGTATAAAGAAAAATATAAAATGATAAATGTAATAAGTTTTTCAGCTCAAACTAATGATGACCTTAATTTTGAAAAGATTAATGAAAAAAATTCAGATTTTTTAGTTATTAATAATATAAATGATATTTCATTTGGTTCAGACACCAACAAAGTAACCATCATTAATAAAAAGGACAAAGTGTTTGAATCAGAAGAAAAAAATAAACATATCATTGCTCAAGATATCATCAAAAATACGTTGATTTAAATTGTTTGCTGATGTAGAAATAATATCAAATAACACATATAAGTTTCAACTTTTTACTTATTCAATACCTAAAAATCTATCTAATAAAATTGATATAGGCTCATTAGTTTCTGTGAATTTTAGAAATAGAAAAAAAACTGCTGTTGTTGTGAATATACATAATAAAAATTTAAAAATTAAAACTTTAAAACCTGTTGAAAGAATTATTAGTAAGTTAGATCAAGATCAGTTACTTTTTTTAAAACACGTTGCAGTTTCTTATTACTTAAATATTGGTTTTTTAATATTCAATTTATATAAGGATGTGAATTTTAAATTAGATAGAAAGATTAAACATAATTCGTTAAGTATTCAACACAATACAGAGATCGACAAAGTAATATCCACAAATTCTAAAAATGTAATCTTTACTCCTTCATTAAAATCAACTAAAAATTTACAATCATATCTCACAAAAAAAGGGATAAAAATAAATTTTTATCAAAAAACTGGAGGCAAAGATGAAATTCAAAACGCATTAAGTACAGTTAATAAATTTGACAATTGCATACTTCTTGCAAACAATTTTTTAAAAATAAAGCCACATCCAACGACTAATTATCATTTTTTTGATACCAATGATTATTCTTACAACTTACCAAAATTTAATTCTTTAAATATCATTGAATTGTCAGTCCTTAAAAATAAATACTTTGGAGGTAATTATCATTATTACAATGAATATCCATCTCTTAATTTCTTTAATAAGATTGAACATTATAAAACTCCTGAACTAAGTAATGTACAAATTTATCATGGCAACTCTTTACAAGATTGTATTGAATTGTTTAAAACAAAGCATACTGATAAAAATTTAAAATTATTTTTTCAAGACGAAATTTTAAATGAATCACTTAATGAATATGTAACTGTAAAAAGTGAAAATGATTCATACGATTTAAATATATTAGTAAACCCAACAATATCTTTCAAAGGTAAATTAAATTCTGAACGTTTAATTTATCTGTTACGACAAATAGAAAGATCAAAGCAAAATAATAGTCTTACTATCATACTTACAACAAAAGATATAAATTTGAAAGAGTCCTTAAAGAATTCAAACATAACAAAATGGAGCAAAGAAGAGCTAGTTTCTAGGAATAAATGGGGACCAAATCTTAATCATAAGGTTTTTAGATTTTCTACCGATTCAATAATTCAATATGAAAATGAATATATTTTAGGACCTAAAAAGGTTGATAATCTATATGAATACGAAATCAATATAAATTTATCAAAAGATACTAATTACAATGAAATTACAAATATGTATTCAAAACTATTACAGTATGAACCAAGAAAAGTGACTTCTATATAATGAATGAAATTGTAACTTTTGGTCATCCTTCCCTTAAATCTAAATCAGTAAATATTACTGAATTTGATGAAGCATTAAAAAAATTATCAGAGAGAATGATAAAAATCATGTATGAAGCACCTGGGGTGGGTTTAGCAGCTCCCCAAATAGGTATAAATAAAAACATTTTTGTATTTGATGCTGGTGAAGGTCCAAAAGTAGCGATAAATCCAAAGAAAATTCAAGTTGAGGGGTCTGCAGTATTTTTAGAGGGGTGTCTTTCATTACCTGGTTATTATTGGGAAATTGAAAGACCGGAATATTCAAAAATCTTCTGCCAAAATATAAATGGTGAAGATATTACATATGAAGGGGAGGAGCTTATGGGTAGAGTTCTTCAACATGAATATGACCATTTAAAGGGCAAGCTTTTACTATCATCTCTATCTAGAAAAGAGAGAAAAGAAGCAATTAAAAAAATTGCTCTGAATGGGTTTCCAGGAAATGACTTATAAATATTTTTTTGGAAGTGACATTAGAAGTATCCCATACTTAAGTATCTTATTAGAAAATTACGATACGATAAAAGTCGTCACAACAGAGCCACGGAATACAGGCCGTGGTAGGAAGATTTTAAATAATCCGGTAGAGGATTATTGCAATAGTAATAATATTGAATGTACCTACTTTTCAAATTTAAAATATTATGAGGATATGGATTTTGGTATCTGCGTAAGTTTTGGATCTATTTTTTCAAACGATTTTATAAATAGACATCCTCCAATATTCAATATACATTTAAGCATATTGCCAAACCTATTGGGTCCATCCCCGGTTGAAACAACAATATTAAATGGGGATACAGTATTTGGATATACGATTTTTAAAATCATTAATGAGGTTGATAAAGGCCCAGTTCTTTTTAAAAATCAAATTGATATTGTTAACAATTATTCGTCAAATGTATATAAAGAATTAGCTGAAGATTTTAAAATAAATTTTGGTAACATCGACTTTAATTCATCATTGAAAGATCAAGTCGGTGAAGTAACAAGAAGTTATAAATTCACCAAAAATGATTATTTAATAACTAAACAAGATTCACTACTCAAGGCAAAAAATAAAATAAAAGCTTTTGATGTTTTAGGTCCTGCTTTTATAAAGTACGAATCAAAAATAATTAAAATTCATAAATATACTGAAGGTAACTCAGATTTTAAATATGAATTAAAAGATGGAATCTTAAATTTAGATGAAATAACGCCTGAAGGGAAAAAAAGAATGAAAGCAAATGATTATATGCGTGGGCTTCAATGAAAATATCAGCAAGTATTCAGGCATCAAATATATATAATCTCCTTGATGAATTGGATAATTACAAAGATAGTTTTGATCAATTACATGTAGATATTACAGACGGCAATTTCACAGATAATATTTCATTACCAGTGGCAATTATCGAGTACATCAAAACCAACACAGAATATGTTGTTGATACACATTTGATGTTAAATAACAACGAGTTATTTACTAGCAAAGCGTTTGAATTTGGTTCAGATATAGTAACGGTACATTGTGAAACCACATCACCTGAATTATTTAGTTCACTAGTTAATAAATATAATAAGGTTGGAATAGGCATATTACCGAGTACGAATATAAGTGTGTTATCTGATTACATTGACAAAGCACATAGTGTACTGCTGCTTACAGTAAATCCCGGGTTTTCAAATCAAAGTAAAGCTGTAAATTTATTAGATAGAATAACTGAATTTAAAAACACCTATTCAAATTACTCTAATTTATTAATTGTTGATGGAGGTGTTAAAAATGAAGAATTACAAACCTTGAGGGATTTAAAAGTTGATATAGCTGTTCAGGGAGGAGCTATATTTGCTAAATAGTCTTCAATATCTCAATTTTTCTGAGCATATGATTGAAGCAATTAAATTTGCACTTAGATATGACCCATCTCCTAATCCAAGAGTCGGTGCTGTGCTGGTTGATAAAAATAATAAAATAAAAAATATAACTGCTCATAAAGAAAAAGATCAAGATCATGCTGAATATAATCTATTTAAAAATTCAGATATTTCAAAGAATGATACTTTGTATGTTACATTAGAACCTTGTTTTCATGATGATACTTCACCATCTTGCGCAAATGCTGTCTTGGAAACACAAATACAAAATATTGTTGTTGGGGATATTGATCGTGATGAAAGAACTAATGGTAAAGGTATCGAACTTTTAAAGAACGAAAATTTAAACGTATCTATTGAAAATGGTGTAAATGAATTTTTAAATCCTGGCTACAAAATCAAAAATGATAAACCATATCTTATAGGTAAGATAGCGACTTCAGCAGATCATATAATTTACAATGAAAAAAAGAAGTATATTACCAATACAAATTCATTAGAAATTACCCATTATTTAAGAGCAACCGTTGATTCCGTCATTATTGGAAAAAATACATTAAAAATTGACAACCCAAAGTTGAGTGTTCGTCTAGATTATGAATATAAAAATCCTCAACCAGTTATTTTGTGGGGAAATGATACTAAAGAGCTAAAAAAATATTCAAGTTTATATAATAATTTTATATTTTATGTTGAGAATGATGAAGATTCATTTAGTAGCTTTTTAGAGAGACATTCTATAAATAGTGGATTAGTTGAAGGTGGTAATTCTGTTTTGTCTTATTTTTTAAATGAAGATATGATTAACGAATTTTATTATTTCAAGTCATCAGATAACCTCGAAAGTGGATTAAAAATTGATAAAAAAATTGAGGAATATATCAGTAATAACTTTAATTCTATTCAAGAATATCCCATTATTGATAATCTATTAACTACTTATACTAATAAGTAATGTTTACAGGAATTATTAATTCGATTGGAAATATTGAGTCAAGAAATATTGATGAAATACAAATAAGTACAGATAATGATTTATATCATGGATTGGAATCAGGTACTAGTATTTCCATAGATGGCACGTGTCTTACATTAAGAGATTACAAGGATGATTTCTTAAATTTCCAAGTATCTGAAGAAACATTCAATAGAACTGTGGCTAAAGAATATAAAAAGGATATTAAAACAAATTTAGAACTTCCCGCTACTTTGAGTACTTTCTTAAGTGGACATATAGTACAAGGTCATGTTGATAATACATCTGTTGTAACAAACATTATTGAAAACGATAATAATCTTTGGACATATCATTTTAAAAACACGGATACAAGATATATAGTTGACAAAGGTTCTGTGACTATAAACGGTATATCTTTGACTGTTGTTAATCCCAATAAAGACGAATTTAGTGTCGCAGTAATAAACGAGACATATCAAAGGACAAATTTAAAGTACCTTAAAACTGGATCAATAGTTAACATTGAATATGACATACTTGCTAAATATATCGAAAGAATGATAAATGATAAGTGACATAGAAGTTATTATCGAAAAATTTAAAAAAGGTGAGATGGTCATTCTCGTTGACGATGAAGACAGAGAGAATGAGGGCGATTTAATTGTATCTTCACAGTACTTAACACCTGAACATATTAACTTTATGATAACTTATGCAAAAGGTCTTGTTTGCGCACCAATCGCAAAAGAAGTTGCAACAAAGTTAAAACTTTCATTAATGCAGGGTATTGATAATGAAGAAGATACACAATTTACAACTTCAGTTGATCTAATGGGAGATGGGGTTTCAACAGGAATTTCAGCAGATGATAGATTTAAAACAATAAAAGGTCTTAGTGATCCAAATGCTACCAGACAAGATTTTAAAGTTCCAGGTCACGTCTTCCCTTTACAGGCGATGGATGGAGGAGTATTAAGACGTGCTGGTCATACTGAAGCGGCTGTAGACCTATGTTTATTAGCAGATCATTATCCGGTTGCTGTTATTTGTGAAATAATAAATGATGATGGTTCAATGGCACGTATTGACGATCTAGTAAGTTTTTCAAACAAACACGACGTAGCTATTGGAACAATTAAAGACTTAATCGAGTACAAGTTGAAATTAACAAATCCTGTGTCTTTTGTATCTAAAGCTAAAGTACCTACAGAATTTGGTGAATTTACTGCACATGTTTATAAGGACAATAATGATAGTACTGAACATATTGCACTGACATATGAGAATTACTTAGAGGGTGAGTCTTCGATGGTAAGAGTACACTCAGAGTGTTTGACAGGTGATGTATTTAGTTCAAATAAATGTGATTGTGGTTACCAGTTAAATAGTGCATTAGAAACTATTGTGAAGAATGGTTCCGGTGTTTTACTGTACATGAGAGGACATGAAGGAAGAGGAATAGGTTTAGGAAATAAGATTAGAGCATACTCATTACAAGATGAAGGTGCAGATACGGTTGAAGCAAACATTCAACTTGGTTTTGAAATGGACCAAAGAGATTATGGAACTGGTGCCCTAATACTTAGAGATTTAGGAATTACAAATATGAATCTACTTACAAATAATCCAAGCAAAAGAGCAGGTTTAGAAGGTTTTGGTTTAAATATTGTAAAAAGGACACCAATTAAGGGAAAAACAACACCTGAAAATTCTTCATATCTTGAGACAAAAGAAAACAAAATGGGTCATAATTTTAATGAAGAATAAAGTAGCTATTGTTTATTCAGATTATTACAAAGATGTCACTAATGGTTTATTAGATGGATTCAATAATTCAATTGATGCAAGTTTTGTATGTGATGAGTTTAAGGTAAGTGGTAGCTGGGAAATTATATATAAAATTAATTCACTTTTAGACGAATACGATAAGTTTATAGCTATTGGAGTTATTGTTAAAGGTGAGACAGATCATTATGAATTTTTATCTTCGAGTATCGCTAATCAATTATTAAATATAACAACACTAAAAAATGTATATATTTCAAACTGTGTCTTAAACGTACTTAATATTGAACAAGCAGCTCAAAGAGCTGGATCTGAAAATAATAAGGGTTCCGAATCTGCACAAGCTTTAAATAATCTTTTCATTACATAATAAAAATTAAGTTATATAATTAAATCTAAGCGAACGATGTTCCACCTACTGTGAAAAATAGTATGGTAAGTAAAACAGCTTCGTGCTGTTTTTTTTATGAAAGGGAAACAAATAGCAGAATTAAATGTTAACGAAGAGATAAAATCGAAGAAGCTATTGGTAATTGCACCAGATGGCGTTCAAGTTGGAGAATTGGAACTTAAAAAAGCCCTTATATTGGCGGAAGAACTTGAACTTGATCTTGTTGAAGTCTCTCCGGAAAGTAAGCCACCTGTTGCTAGATTAATGGATTATGGCAAATATAAATATGAGCTTAATCAAAAAGCAAGAGAGTCAAGGAAAAAACAAGTAAAAATTAATGTAAAGGAAATACAACTGAAACCAAAGATTGATACACACGATTACAAAATTAAATTAAATCAATCAAAAAAGTTTTTAGAAGATGGAGATAAAGTGAAATTTACTATGAGATTTAGAGGTAGGGAAGCAGAATATCCTGAATTGGGTCAAAAAATCTTAGATAATTTTAGAGATGAACTTGTTGATTTAGCAATGGTTGAATCTACTTCTAGACCAGATGGTAGATCATTAACAATGGTACTAGCGCCTAACGGAGGTAAAAAATGAAGCATAAAACTCACAAAGGAATGAAAAAAAGAATAAGAGTTAGTGGTACTGGAAAATTTATGCGAAGGCGTGCTCACAGATCACATTATAAATTGGCTAAAGGTAGTAACTCATGGTCAAGACTAAAAAGAGATGTTGAATCTTCTAAGGGTGATTCAAAAAAAATAAGAAAGTTGTTGAGTTAAATGGTAAGAGTAAGAAGATCAGTAAGTAGTAGAAAATCAAGAAAAAAGATTCTTAAACAAGCTAAAGGTTATACAGGAGCTAGAAGCAAGCGTTTAAGGACCGCTAAAGAACAAGTGATGCATGCAGGTAATGACGCCTTCGCTCATCGTAAAGACAAGAAAGCAACATATCGAAAAATATGGATATCAAGAATTAATGCAGCATCAAGACAACATGGTTTGTCATATTCAAAATTTATTAACGGTCTAACAAACGCTCAAGTCAAAGTTGATAGAAAAATATTGGCTGATTTAGCTATCAATGATCCTGATGGATTTAAAAAACTTGTAGATTTAGCTAAAAAAAATATAAATGCCTGAGGTTAATACCGATAAAATATTTGCCGCTTTTTTACTAAGACTTGAAGAAGTTGCTCAAATCGAAGATTTCGATGACATTGAGAAAGAATTTCTTGGTAAAAATTCCTTATTGTCAGAAGAAAGAAAATCATTATCTTCACTAAATGAAGTATCTAGAAAAAAGTATGGAAAATTGCTTCAAGATCTTTCAAATAATATCACCTCAAAATTAGATGAAGAGAAAACTAATTTCAAATCTAAATTTTTTATTCAAAAAGAACTAAATGATAATAAAGATATTTCCATAGATTGGTACAAAAACTTAGGTAGCAAAAATCATGTTTTAACAAATGTAATGAATGAAGTAGTTGATATTTTTGCAGCTATTGGTTATACAGTTGCAACTGGACCTGAAGCAGAAACATCCTGGCATAATTTTGATGCATTAAATACACCAGACTGGCATCCTGCAAGATATGAATCAGACACATTATATTTAGACGACAAACTTGAAAAATTACTAAGGACACAAACAAGTACTGTTCAAGTAAGACATATGCAAAACAATACACCACCTGTTTATATTGTTGCTCCAGGAAGAGTTTACAGATCAGACCAACTTGATGCTACTCACTCACCGGTTTTTCATCAGATTGAAGGTTTAGCAGTAGATGAAAACCTAACGTTTTCTGATTTAAAAGGAACATTGGAGTATTTTGTTAAAGAATTTTTTGGAAAAGACTTAAAGACAAAGTTTATTCCTCATTTTTTTCCATTCACTGAACCATCAGCTGAAGTTTTAGTGAGTTGGAAAGATGGTGAATGGCTTGAAATCCTAGGATGTGGAATGGTAGATCCTAACGTTTTCAAACATGTTGGGTATAACACAGATTCCCAGGGATTCGCGTTTGGTGTAGGAGTTGAGAGATTAGCAATGATTAGATATGGTATTGATCATATAAAAAACTTTTATGAAAATGACTTAAGGTTTTTAAGGCAGTTTTAATGAAGATATTGAAATCTTGGCTTAACGATTGGATAGATATTGAAAACATATCTAATTCTGAAATTTCTGAGGCTTTAGAAAGTTTAGGTTTCGAAATTGAAAACAAAAAAGAACTAAACCCTAATTATGAAAACATCGTTGTAGGTAAAGTACTTGACGTATATGAACATCCTAATGCTGACAAAGTTCGAATTACTAAAACTGATGTTGGTAATAATATTTATGAAATTGTTTGTGGAGCTTGGAATTTTGACGTAGGAGCAGTCGTTCCCGTTGCCTTACCAAATTCAGAGATTAAAGATAATTTTAAAATCGATAAACGTGACATTAGAGGAATTCAATCAAATGGGATGATTTGTTCAGCTGCAGAACTTGATCTTTGGGATGATCATGATGGAATACTTCTATTAGATGAAAAGCTACTTCCAGGTACTGATTTTTCTACAATCTATTCAAGTAATGATTTCATATGGGAAGTTGGTGTTACACCAAATAGAGGAGACTGTATGTCTTATTTAGGAATTGCAAGGGAACTATCGGGATATTTCAATAAAAAACTAAAGAACAAAAAATCAAATCTTAAACCAACGATTGCAAATATTTTGAATGCAGAAAGTGGAAAAATTAAAGAATGTAACTCTTATGGTTCAGTAGAAATAGAAAACTTTAATGTTACTAACTCTTCTTTTGAAATGAGGTACAGGCTCACACAGGTTGGAACAAGGATTATAAATAATGTGGTCGACATAACCAATTACATTTTATATGATATCGGTCAACCATTACATGCTTTTGATAGAGATAAATTATTTGGAACAATATCTGTAAGAAAAGCTAAAGACAACGAGAAAATTACAACACTTGACTCTCAAGTGAGAAAATTAGATTCAAATGATCTTGTTATTACTGACAATGATAAGCCGATTGCTTTAGCTGGAGTAATGGGGGGATTAGAAACTGAAGTATCAGAGGCCACCACAAATCTTCTTATTGAAAGTGCGTATTTTGACAAAGTATCCATTATGAAAACTTCAAGGAAATTAAACTTGATATCTGATGCATCCATACGCTTTGAAAGAGGTATTGATTATAAAATTCAAAAATATGGCTTAGAACGTTTTTTAATGGAATTAAAAGATAATCAAAATATTAATTATTCAGAAATAAATGTAGATGATAAAGGCAACTTGAAAAACAAGAAGGTAATTCTTAAATATTCTGAAATAAAAAAACTGCTTGGTATTGATTTAAAAGATTCATTTATTAAGAAAGTTCTAAAATTTTTAATGATCGATTCTGAAGTTAACAAAGAGAGTGTGCAATTCACACCACCCTCATGGCGATATGATCTAGATAGACCAGTGGACCTTATAGAAGAATTTGCAAAACATTATGGTTTTAATAATTTTGAATCAACTCTACCTCAGGGAGTTCACAAAAATAATAAAGGAAGTTATTGGGATCTTAAGAGTTACTTATCAAGTGTTTTTACTTCCAATAATTTTCAAGAAGTCCAAACATTAAGCTTTGTAAATAATGACAAGAATTTTTTATTTAATCCA
>CACOKA010000007.1 GCA_902627635.1 uncultured Candidatus Actinomarina sp. | reverse complement strand
CAAGGTGGAAAGATTGGATTATTCGGTGGAGCTGGTGTCGGTAAAACTGTTCTTATTCAAGAAATGATTAACAGAGTTGCAACACAACACGGTGGGGTATCTGTTTTTGCCGGTGTTGGAGAGAGAACAAGAGAAGGTAATGACTTGTTCAGAGAAATGCAAGAATCTGGAGTTATCGATAAAACAGCTCTAGTTTTTGGTCAGATGGATGAACCACCTGGAGTGAGGCTTCGTGTTGCATTGTCAGCACTAACAATGGCTGAATACTTCAGAGATGAAGAAAAACAAGATGTTCTTTTGTTCATTGATAACATTTTCCGTTTCTCACAAGCTGGTTCAGAGGTCTCAACATTATTAGGTAGAATGCCTTCTGCTGTCGGATACCAACCTACTCTTGCTGATGAAATGGGATTTTTACAAGAGAGAATTACATCTCTTAAAGGTAGATCCATTACATCACTACAAGCGGTATATGTGCCTGCAGACGATATTACTGACCCTGCACCTCACACTGCATTTGCTCACTTAGATGCTAGAACTGTGTTATCAAGATCCATTGCTGACTTGGGAATTTATCCTGCTGTGGATCCACTTGACTCATCATCAAGAATCTTAGATCCAGGCGTTGTAGGGGATGAACATTATGAAACTGCACGTGAAGTCCAAAGAGTGCTTCAAAGATACAACGATCTTCAAGATATTATTGCAATTCTTGGTATCGATGAGTTGTCAGAAGAAGATAAGCAGATCGTTGGTAGAGCGAGGAGAATACAGCGTTTCTTATCTCAACCTATGTTTGTTGCTGAACAATTTACAGGAATAGAAGGTAAGTTTGTCTCTATTAAAGATAGTGTCGAAGCCTTCAAAACAATCTTAAGTGGAGAACTCGATTCAGTGCCAGAACAGGCTTTTTATATGACAGGTGGATTAGATGAAGTCATGTCTAAAGCTAAAGAATTGGAAGAAAATCTCTAAATGTATGTAGAGGTCGTTTCTCCTGAAGAGAGTTGCTTTACAGGGGATGCAACGATGGTCATATCAAGAACTCCAAACGGAGAGATTGGTATATTAGAAGGTCACGAACCAACCGTAGCTACATTAGTTCCAGGCGGATTAACCATTGAGCATGATAATCAGAGAACGTCTTTTGCAATTTCTGGTGGAATACTTCAAATTACTGGAGAAAAAGTAATTGTTCTTGGTGAGTTAGTTGAAAAAATTGACGGTGATCATGATAAAGCCATCGAACTCGGGCAAGAGTTAGCAAAGAAGACATTTACCTCAGACGAATAATGGCAACAATTCTTGCTTTTCACGCACATCCTGACGATGAAAGCGTATCAACAGGTGTTACCTTAGCTAAATATGCAGATGAAGGTCATCGAGTTGTTGTTGTTACAGCAACTGATGGATCAGCTGGTGAAATTCATAACTATGAAAACCCAGAAGAGTTATTTCCAAAATTGGCTGAAATGCGAAAAGAGGAACTTGAAAAAAGTTTAGATGCTTTAGGTGTAAAAGAATATGAGTGGCTTGGATATAAAGACTCTGGAATGATGGGCACAGAGGAAAACAATGATCCTGATTGTTTTTGGAGACAAGATTATTTTGGACCTGTAGGAAAGCTTGTGACAGAAATAAGAAAATATAAACCTGATGTTTTAATAACATATGATCCATTTGGGGGATATGGGCATCCTGATCATATTCAGACACATAGAGTTGGAACAGCTGCGTTTTTTGCAGCTAGTGATGTCGACAAGTTTCCATTAAAAGATGGAGAAGAGGTATGGATTCCAGAAAGACTTTATTTTAATGCGTGGTCAAAATCGAGAATCCAAGCAAGACGAACTCAAATGTATGAGGCTGGCATATTAACTGAAGACGAATTTAATGCATTTAATCCTATCGGAAGTGATAATGAGGATATTGATGTTGAAATAGATGGAACAAAGTATATTGAACATAAAATTAATTCCATGAAAGCTCATCGAAGTCAGTTTAAAGATGATTGGTGGGGTTTCAATATACCGGTTGAATTTCAAAAAGATTTTTTAGGTTATGAGAATTATATTTTAGCCTTTAATCGAGGTGAGTGGTCCTCTCCATCTGAACTCATTTAGTTAATCTCAGTTAAAGTTTTACTAGTAGAAGATGAAAAAAGTTCTGCAGATGAAATTATTTATTACATTATTTATATATAATTCATACGGAATATGAATTTAAAAGTCGTTAAAAACTTAAGCTTCGCATTATTTTTCTTATACTTCTTTCTTGTATCTATCAAACTACTTGAAAAAGGTATCAAAACTCTTGGTGCAGAATATACCGATCAACTTTTTGAATCTGTTTCAAATCCATTCGCAGGACTGCTTGTTGGAATATTGTGTACCGTTTTAGTTCAATCCTCATCAGTTACAACATCTACAATTGTCGGTTTAGTTGGTAGTGGTGTCCTCAGCCTAGAGTATGCAATACCTATGGTCATGGGTGCAAATATAGGAACAACTGTAACAAATACTCTTGTTTCTTTTGGCCATGTTAGAAGGGAGGGAGAATTTAAAAGGGCTTTTGCAGCATCAACTATGCATGATTTTTTTAATGTATTTGTTGTAATCATTTTGTTTCCACTAGATCATATAACTGGGTTCATCACAAGAATGGCCGAAAACGGTACAGAGTTTATAATTGCATCTGGTTTCACAGCCACCAAACCAAATAGTCCTATTAAGGCAGCAATCAAATGGGGTTCTAACAATATTTTGGATGGATTATCGTCAATCCCATTCATTAACAATCTGAGTGAAAACTCTTATAGAATTTACGCAGTTTTGTTGATAGTCATAGCAATTGGATTAATTTTTCTTTGCTTGAAAAATGTAGTTTCAAATATGAAGTCATTAATGATGAATCAAATCGAAATAGGCTTAGATAGAGCACTTGCAAGAGGTGGTGGACTATTTGCAATTTTGATAGGTATTCTTATTACTTTCTCAGTTCAGAGTTCAAGTATCACAACATCTATACTTGTTCCAATTGTTGGTTCAGGCATATTATCCATACAAAATGCATTTCCCATAACGCTTGGCGCTAATATTGGAACCACAATAACTGCGGTTCTAGCAAGCTTTGTTGTAGATAACACTGCTGGATTAACAATTGCATTGCATCATGTATTTTTTAACACAATAGGAGTCATGATTGTCTACCCTGTCAAATTTATCAGGAACTTACCAGTTAACTTAGCTGTGACCTTCAGCAATGTGGTGGCCAAAAGAAGATATATTGCAATTTTGTATGTATTGGTAACATTTTTGTTACTTCCTTTACTGGGAGTAGTAATATCTAATTAAAGGAGAAATATGAGTAGTGAATCATTAGATAGTATTGACGCAAAATTAAGTGAGATGCTAACAAATAGCATGAGAATTTATGACCTTGCAATGAACTGTCTTCTTGGAGATACAAATCTAGATTCAGTTAGAGATGATCTATATTCAACAGATAAAAAAATTAACGAACTACATCGTGATGTTAGAAGAGAAATGATTATTCATTCCGCGGTCAACTCAAGAAGTCTAAACATCCCCCTTCTACTCTCCTATATGACAATGTCAAAAGACATTGAGAGAATTGGCGATTATTGTAAAAATTTATTTGAAATCGCAGAAACTGGAAATACATTTACCCAAGGTGACGAGCTTGATAATTATATTGAGTTGAGAAATGACATAGGAAAGCTTATTGTATATTTACAGTCCTGTTTGAATCTTGACGATGAGTCAAAAGTACAGGATTTAATAACACTCGGATCATCCCTGTCGACAAGTCTTGATGATAAGATTACTGCACTACTTGAAAATAAAGAAAAAGTTCAGTATCCAGTCGCAACAACTTTACTTTATCGTTATCTTAAAAGGATTGTTTCACATATTGTAAATGCGAGCACTGCCTTGATTATGCCAACCGATAAAATAGATTATCTAGACGAATAATTTAATTTACGTTCCAGGTTCCAAGAGATCTTATAAGCTTATCAAGTTCTCCTTCACCTTTTTGTTCAATAGATGAGTCAATTTGTTCTCTGACTTCATCATTGTAAGTGTCTCTTTCAACTTTTCTAAAGATACCTACTGGTGTTGGTCCATAAGGTCCATGAGATAATCTTGATAATGAAAAAGCAATTGAAGGATTATCTTTTGTAATGTCATGAACATAAATCTCACTATCATCTATTTCAGATCTTTTGACAATGACTGCTTCTCCATCACGAATTGTTACAGCATTTTCATCTTCTGCTCCAAAGATAACTTTCTCACCATGTTTTAGATTTATACGATTTGCTATTTTTCCTTCCTTAGAAGTTAGCTGCTCAAAGGCTTTGTCATTAAACACATTACAGTTTTGATAAATCTCAACATAAGCTGAACCCTCATGTTCAGATGCTGCTCGAAGTACCTCTGCTGTAAGATCTCTATCCATATCAATTGACCTTGCAACAAAGGACGCCTCGGCTCCTAAGGCTAGACTCATTGGGTTTAGTGGAAGTTCTACAGAGCCAAAAGGAGAAGATTTTGTTTTCTTTCCTTCTTCACTGGTAGGGGAATACTGTCCTTTGGTAAGTCCATATATTTGATTATTGAACATTAAAATCTTCATGTTTACATTTCTTCTTAGTGCATGAATCAAGTGGTTTCCTCCAATAGATAGGGCGTCACCATCTCCTGATACTACCCATACTGAAAGATCAGGGTTAGATGCGCTAACTCCAGTTGCTATTGCAGGAGCACGACCATGAATTGAATGTAAACCGTATGTGTTCATGTAATAAGGAAATCTTGCCGCACAACCAATGCCAGATACAAACACAATATTTTCTTTTCTGATACCTAATTCAGTCATAAAGTTTTGTACAGAAGCAAGAATTGTATAATCGCCGCACCCAGGGCACCATTTAACCTCTTGGTCGCTAGCAAAGTCAGCTCTTTTATATGAGAGAGGAATTTTACTCATCAGTCTTTACTTCCTCTTTTTTCTCTTCATCAACCTTATTTCTTTCTTCTTCAACATCTTGAACAAGTTCTTTATTCTCAGGTAAAGTCTCATCAACTTTTTCGATAATTCTCTCAGTTACTCTTTCAGTAACCCTTTCAACAACTCTTTCAACAACAGGTTCCTGGGTTTCTGCTGCTGGTTCTTCAGGTTTGTCTGATTTTGCTTCTTCAATGACAGGCTCTTCTTCAACAACAGGCTCTTCTTCAACAACAGGCTCCTCGGTTTCTGCTGCTGGTTTATCTGCACTCATTTCTTCTAAAACTTGCTCAACAGGTATACCTAAAGCTTTTGCACGTGCTTCAGCAGATCTCATTATGAGGTGTTCTGGTATTCCAACCTCTTCAACTACAGGTTCTTCCTCAGCTACAACTTCCTCTACAACCTCTTCAACTACAGGTTCTTCCTCAGCTACAACTTCCTCTACAACTGGCTCAAGTTTTGTACCAAAAGAGTTTATGAGAGATTCGATTTTTTCTTCTAACTCTTGTGCTGTAAAAGGTAAACCTTCGACTTTATTGATTCCAACAGTGTCTACAAGATATCGTGCACGTAAAAGTTTTGATAATTGGCCAGTGTTTAATTCAGGGACAATTATGTTTTTAAATTGACTCAAAACTTCAGCTGTGTTGTCTGGGAAAGGATTGACATGCGTGAAGTGTGCGCTTGCTACCTTTATACCTTTTGAATTAAGTCTGTTTACAGCTTGTGTGATGCCACCAAAAGTTGACCCCCAACCCAAAATAAGTGTATCTGAAGATGTGTCTCCATTAATTTCAAGCTGGTCAATATCATTTGCTATATTTTCAATTTTCCATGCTCTCATATCTGTCATATATTGGTGATTATCAGTGTCATAAGAAACATTTCCAGTTCCATCTTCTTTTTCTAGACCACCTACGCGATGCTCTAAACCTGGTGTACCAGGAATAGCCCATGGTCGAGCATTAGTTTCAAAATCTCTAAAAAATGGTAAAAATCCATTCTCGGTGTTGTATGTAGTGGTTAAATTTGTTCCCAACTCATTCAAGCTATCAATTTCAGGTAATTTCCAAGGCTCAGAACCGGTAGCAACATAGTTATCTGACAATAAAATAACGGGTGTCATGTACTTTAAAGCAATACGTGTTGCCTCGAATGCTGCGTAAAAAGCATGAGATGGCGATTTAGCTGCAATTACTGGTAAAGGAGCTTCTCCATGACGTCCATACATTGCAAACATTAGATCAGATTGTTCTGGTTTTGTAGGTAGTCCAGTTGATGGTCCACCCCTTTGAACATTCACTACTACTAATGGTAATTCTGCAGACAGTGCTAAAGATATCGTTTCGCTTTTAAGAGCAAGACCAGGTCCACTGGTTCCTGTAACTGCAAGCTTGCCTGTAAATGAAGCACCCACAGCTGCTGCAGCGGCTGCAATTTCATCTTCAGCTTGGAAAGTTAAAACATTGAAGTTCTTGTGTTTTGATAATTCATGCAATATGTCTGATGCAGGAGTAATAGGATAACTGCCGTAAAATAGCTCGAGATTTGCTTTTTTAGCACCTGCGATAAGTCCCCAACTCAAACCGATGTTTCCATTTATATTCGTATATTCACCAGCTGGTAATGACGCTTTGTCTACTTTATAAGTATGGTGAAAAGCTTCCACTGTAATGCCAAAGTTATAGCCAGTTTTGAGAGCTTTTATGTTTGCTTTTGCAACCTCAGGTAGGTTCTTAAATTTTTCATTTATCCAATTTTCAGTGTCTTTAAGGTCTCTATTAAATGTCCATGAAATTAAACCAAGAGCAATCATATTTTTGGAACGAAGGACCGCTCTTCCTGGTAAATCAAATTCCTCTAAAGCTTCCTTAGTAAGTTTTTCCATTGGGACCTGAAAAATTCTATAACCATCAAGCTCTTCAGATTCTCTTGGATCTATTTCATAACCCGCTTTTTTAATATTTTTTTCATCAAAAGCATCTTCGTTCAATATCAACATTCCGTTTGGTGTTAAATCTTGCAAGTGAGCTTTTAAAGCAGCAGGGTTCATAGCAACTAAAACATCTGGAGCGTCCCCTGGTGTCAAAATATCAAAATCAGCAATTTGTACTTGAAAGGAAGATACACCTGCAACTGTTCCTTGAGGAGCCCTAATTTCAGCAGGGAAAGCTGGTAGAGTAGCAAGATCATTTCCAAATAATGCAGAAGTGTCAGTAAATCTAGTACCAACTAATTGCATACCATCACCAGAGTCACCGGCAAAACGAATTGTTACGGCTGGTATAGACTCAACAGTTTTGTTTTCTATGCTTACCTCTTCAACAGACTCTTCAACTTCAGCTACTGGTTCTTCAATAGGTTCTTCCTCAGCTACAACTTCTTCTACATCCTCTTCAACTACCTCTTCAACTTCAGCTACAGGTTCTTCAACTACCTCTTCCACAGGCTCTTCAACTTCAGCTACGGGTTCTTCAACTACCTCTTCAACAGACTCTTCAACTTTAGCTACTGGTTGGGATTCTCCCTTAATTTCGGCTAAAGCTTGCTCAACAGAAATGCCTAAATGCTTAGCTCTTGCTTCCGCAGATCTAATCAATAGATATTCAGGTACGTTTAAAGGTTTTTCTTCACTCATAATTTAACTTTACCTGCTTAGTTTAATCCACGCGGGGATAATGTTATTTCATTTTTTTGTGGTGAAGCACAGTTTGAAACAGTTTCACCATCACAACATTCAGCTTGGTTCAGACCAAACATAGGGCATTGATTATTAATACAAGCTCCATGACCATGAAGGTAGGTCATCTCTCTCCTACACCATGTACAAATTAAATTACTCATAACTCTTAAACTTGTGATAAGGCCAATAAAGGTATCTTAGTTTCCAACAATCCTCAACTTTAATTGCACCAATAGATGAAGAATCACTGGAAGACTTTTGTCTATTATCTCCTAACACAAATATTTCGTCTTCCTGCAATGTAATAGGCTCAAAAGAAACTGACTCGCCGTTACCCCAGCTATCGTTTATAGATTTTCCATTAACTTTGATAACGCCATCTTCATTTGAAATAGTCTCACCTGGAAGTCCAATGACCCTTTTAATTATTTCAATATTTTTTGGAGTATATTCGTAAATTACAATATCTCCACGATTTAATGGTTCAGATACTTTTGCTGCTAATACGTAATCGCCTTCGTGCAATGACGGCTCCATACTTTCTTCTTTGATTTCATAAGCTCTATATGTTCCATCTTTGTTATTTTTAAGAAATAAATAGACAGCGATGATTAGAAGGTTTCTAATATTTAATATCCGTGCAATGCTTTTAATCATATAGTTATTTTGTTATTAAAATTAATAGTAGATTACTAAAGGAGATTTATGAAGTTATTTAAACCAACAAGAGTAGCTCATGCTCATTGTGATTTGCCATGTGGTGTTTATGATCCCGCACAAGCAAGAATCAATGCTGAGTCAGTTGTGAATGCCTCCAAAAAATATCAAGAATCTGATGATCCTGCATTCAAACAACGTTGCATTACCATCAAAGAAGATATGGCTGAAGAGGTTAAAAAAGATCTATGGGTATTGTGGACAGATTATTTTAAGCCAGAACACCTTGAAAAATTCCCAAATGTTCATGATCTTTTCTGGAATGCAACAAAAAAAGCTGGAGAAGCAAAGAAAACAGAAGATCCTGCAGTAGGTGAGGAGCTTCTAGGTTTGATTAATGAAATAGATGAGGTATTTCAAGCTACAAAAAGCTAATCAAATTTTTTAAAAAGGTGTCCGATGTCTTGAAGTGGGGCACCTTTTTTTATGTCGTTTACTGACCAATTGTTATTTGTATTTTTTTCAATCGCATTTTTTACAATCTCAGATGTTGTTGGCATAAAAGGTGTAAATAATGATGCACATGCTTCTATTGCTGTAAGCGATGTATAAAGTATTGCTGTTGCTCTAGTAATGTCTTCTTTTATTACCTTCCATGGTTCTGTTTCATTAAGATAAGCATTGATTTTATTTACATATCCCATAACCGACTGAAGTGATGATTTTAGTTCGACCTTCTCGATTAGTTCACTTGTCTTTTCAAAACAAACATTAGCTTCATCGATAATTTTTCTATCAACATCATTTAATTCAAAGTCGAATTTTAAATTTTCAAAATTATTTATATATTGAGAAAATACTCTTTGAACTAAATTACCCCATGCTGCTACAAGTTCTTCGTTATTTCGTCTAATCATCTCATCTTCAGAGATTTCAGAATCATTTTGCTCGGGTAGTATGCTGGCTAGGGCGTATCTAAGTGAGTCTGGATTCCATTCATCAAGATAATCGTTCAAAGTTTTCCCAACACCTCTACTTGCAGATGCCTTTTCACCTTTAATTAATATGTACTGGTTAGCAGGAACATTTGTTGGTAGGTTCAAATCACCGTATGCAAGTAACATGGCAGGCCATATTATTGCGTGAAAAGGAACATTATCTTTTCCAACAAAATAATAAGACTCTGCATCCTCATTTAACCAAAAATCTTTCCATGCATCAGGTGTGCCATTATTTACGGCCCACTCTTTAGCAGCTGATAAATAACCAATTACGGCCTCAAACCATACATATATTTTTTTTCCATTGCCTAATTCATTCTCTGGAATATCGATTCCCCAGTCTAGATCTCTCGTTATCGCTCTATCTTGTAGACCTTCTTCTACAAATGATTTGGAGAAGTTTATAACGTGAGGTCTCCAACCTTCTTTACTATTTAACCAATCGGAAAGCTTTTCATTTAAAGCACTTAATTTCAAAAAATAATGTTCGGTCTCTTTGAATTCGGCATTATTTCCATTAATTTTACTTTTAGGATTTATAAGTTCTTCAGGATCAAGAGTTGTACCGCAAGAATCACATTGGTCACCTCTTGCCTCCAAATAATTACATTTTGGACATTCACCCTCAACATATCTATCAGGTAAAAACTTGTTTTCTTGTGGATCAAAAGCCTGAATACTTTTATTTTTTTCAATAAAACCATTCTCTTTTATTTTCAAAAACATTTCCTGGGTAACTTCTTTATGGTTGTTGGTCATTGTTGTTGTGTAGTTATCCCATTGAATATTTAATTTATCCCAATAGCCTAGAAATTCATTATGATATCGATTTACTATCTCGATTGGTTCTACACCTTCATCATCTGCTCTAACAGTTATTGGGGTTCCATGAACATCACTCCCAGATACCATAATGACGTTATTACCTATCAGTCTGTTATATCTTGCAAATATATCTGCTGGTAAATAAGCACCACCAATATGACCAAGATGTCTTGAGCCGCTTGCATATGGCCAAGCTACACAAACTAATACATTTTTTGACATAACACTTTAAGAATAGACTTTTAAATCACAAAGACTACATTTTTGTGAAACATTTATGAAACATTCCGGTAATAATCATTTAACTTTTAAGAGGTCTCTTAACATTTTCATTTAATTAAGTTGTTACAAAAGGAGATTTAAAAAATGGAACTAGCAACTTATGTAGATAGTTTGTGGATCGTTGTTGCAGGTATATTAGTTATGTTTATGCAACCTGGCTTTATGCTTGTGGAGACAGGATTTACAAGATCTAAAAACTCAGTCAACATAGTAATGAAAAACTTTATGGACTTTTCAGTCGGTGCAATTACCTATTGGGCATTTGGATTTGCATTGGCATACGGCGGAACTACTCTTGGTGGCTTTTTAGCCTATGGTAGTTTCTTTTTAGAAGGTGACTCAATTACCTACTTCTTTCAGGTAGTCTTTGCAGCAACTGCAGCAACAATTGTTTCTGGTGCAGTCGCTGAAAGAACAAAATTTAGCGCATACTTATTATTTCAACCATTTATATGTGGTGTAATTTATCCAATAGTTACCCACTGGGTCTGGAGCGGTCAAGGTTGGTTAGGTGACCTAGGTTTCATTGACTTTGCAGGTTCTGGTGTTGTGCACATGGTCGGTGGTTTTGCAGCTCTGGCTGGGGTGCAAATTGTGGGTCCAAGAATTGGAAAATATGACGAAAATGGTAACCCTCAAGTAATACCTGGTAGCTCGATGGTAGCTGGAGCACTTGGTGTATTCATTCTTTGGTTTGGATGGTATGGATTTAATGTTGGATCTGCTTTAGCGGCAGTAGATGTTGACCTAGCTGCAATAGCAGTGACAACTACTTTATCAGCCTCTGCAGGTTCTATAACTGCAATGTATACGTCAATGATTTCAGGTAAACCAAATGTCGGTATGACCTTAAATGGTGCATTAGCTGGTTTAGTAGGAATAACTGCTGGTTGTGCAAATGTAAACAACTTAGGTGCAGTTCTAATCGGTTTGGTATCTGGTGTGTTAGTTGTGTACTCAATCAACTTCTTAGAGAAAAAGGGATTTGATGATGCTGTAGGTGCTGTGTCAGTTCACGGTATATGTGGTATCTGGGGCGTATTGGCTGTGGCAATTTTTGATACTACAGATGGTCTAGTCTACGGTGGAGGAGCTACTTTATTTCTACCACAATTAATTGGTATTTTAGCAATTGGTGCCTGGGCATATGGAACATCCTTCCTAGTGTTTAAGACTATTGATTCAACAGTTGGACTAAGAGTTACAGCTGAAGAGGAAATTGCTGGTTTGGATGCTACAGAGCACGGAACATCAGCATATGGAGATTTCATCACTAAAAAGTAACAAATAATTAAGAAAACCAGCTAAATTTAGGTCCCCCCCTAAAGATTTTCAAGGCTGGTTTTCTTATTTAAATAACCATTTATTCATAGTAAAATTGTCATACTTATGAGTTTCAATTTTGAAGAAAAAGATTCTTGTGGTGTAGGTTTTATTGCATCAAGAGGTATCCCAAGAACTCATGGGATGACACTAAAAATCTTAGAATGTCTCTCTAATCTTGACCATAGAGGTGCAAAATTTGCTGATGGAACAGGGGATGGAGCTGGAGTGCTTACAGAGATCCCATTTGAGTTAATTGAAGCTGAATTAGTTGAAAGAGGAATCACCCTCAAAGAAAAGGAAAAATTAGGATTGATCTCATGTTTTTTCGATCCAAAAAACATTACTGAGTCAATTGAATTAATTGATAACAAACTTGAGGAGTTTGACATCAGATTACTCTATTGGAGAAAAGTCCCTACAGATAAAGAAATCTTAGGAACAATGGCAAAAAATTCAAAACCTGGAATTTATCAAGCTGTAATTTGTTCCACAAAAGAGTATGAATACAGTTTTGAAAAATATCTTTATCTTTTCAGGAAATCACTAGAAACAGATCTTGCAAAAAATGAATTCCTCAACATTCATATCAATTCTTGTTCGAGTAAAACAGTAGTCTATAAAGGTCTCTTTACAGCTACTCAGACATCAGATTTTTATTGGGATCTAAGAAATCCTTTGTACAAAACAAGGTATGGAGTATTCCATCAACGATTTTCTACCAATACAAGTTCAACTTGGGATAAGGCACAACCTTTTAGAATGCTGGCACACAATGGTGAAATAAATACAATTAGAGCAAATTATTCATGGATGAAAGCTAGAGAGGTAGATGCTTCCTCAAACATTTGGAAAGATGACATTGAGAGGTTAAAACCATTTATTAATGAAAGCCTCTCAGATTCTGGTCAACTTGATAATGCAATAGAGTTACTTGTTCAGTCTGGAAGAAAACTCGCACACGCTCAAGAGATGCTTATTCCTTCAGCATGGGAAAATAACCCTAGATTTTCGAAAGACCAGCAATCATACTACCAATACCATGCATTCTTATCAGAACCATGGGATGGTCCTGCAGCAATTGTTGCTACAGATGGAGAGGATATTATTGCCGGTTTGGATAGAAGTGGATTGAGACCACTCAGGTGGATGGTTTCAGATAGATATATTTTAGCTGCGTCAGAAGTAGGTATTTGTCCCTCAGTTGAAGCCGGTGCATATAAAACTGCCCAACTTGAGCCTGGACAAACAATTAGATATCGAATCAAAAATGATGAATTATTAGATGAACAAGAAGTAATTGAAAAACTTGCTGAGAAAAACCCTTATAAAGAATGGGTAAATACAAAACCCTTAGTTGCTGATACCGAATTTAGCGACAAACCTGACGAGATTGATTTAGATCTGCTCTCAGAATATTTCCAGTATACACCAGAGGAGGAAAGATTAATTTTATTACCAATGATTCAAGGAGATATACCAACAGGCTCAATGGGCAATGATTCTCCACTCGCTGTATTAAGTAAAAATAAACCAAGATTGAGTAGATATTTTCATCAAATGTTTGCTCAAGTAACCAATCCCCCAATTGATCCGATTAGGGAACGATTTGTAATGTCAACTAAAACTTATCTCGGTAAGAGAGGGTCAATATTAAAAGAAACATCTCAACAAGCAAATCTCATAACACTTGAATCACCAATTCTTAGTAAAGGTAGTTATGACCTGTTGGTTTCAAAAGAATTTTCAAAAGATAAATCAAAAGTTTTTAACATCAGCTTTGACAAAACAGAATCTAATCTTGAAGAATTTCTTAATAAATTATGTGAGGACGTTTATGAAGCAGTTATAACCAAAAAATCTTTAATTATATTAAGCGATAGAGAAGTTATAAAAGGCAACAGTGTCGCCCCATCACTACTTGTAATTGGAAGAGTTCATCAGCACTTGATTAATAAAGGTGTAAGACTAAAGGCATCACTAATAGTTGTATCTGGTGAGGTAAGAGATGCACATGATTTATCATGTCATATCGCATACGGAGCATCAGCTGTTTGGCCGTATTTAGCTCTTGAAAAAGCCAGACTTCTTTCAATTGATAATCCAGATTTAGATTTATCACCTGCACAGGCTCAGGAAAATTACAGAGATGCACTTAACAAAGGCCTGTTAAAGATAATGTCAAAAATGGGCATTTGCACAGTATCTTCCTATCGAGGATCTGAAATTTATGAAATTATTGGTCTCGATAAAGAGTTAACAAATGGTGCTTTTTCAAACTCATTCACCAGAACCGAAGGTTTAGGATACGACAAGATAAATGATGACTTACTCATTTTTGGAAATGAAGAACCTTTTGATCTTGAGATTGGCGGCTTCTATAAGCATAAAAAGGGGAGTGAGCCACACGTAACATCTCCAGTAACAGTTTTGAAATTACAAAAGGCTGTCAGGTCTGGTGAGAGAGAGGAATGGAACAAATATTTAGAATCGCTAGAAGACAGAGATAATGTTCAAATTCGTGATTTATTTACTCTGCCAGAAAATAATAAAATATTAAGTAATGAGGGTGATAATTCTTCATTAGAAGATATATATCAAAAGTTTACTGTTAGCTCAATGTCTTTAGGAGCATTGTCGGAAGAGGCACATCAAGCCCTGGCAATTGCAATGAATCGTATTGGAGCAAAATCTGGTTCAGGCGAAGGAGGAGAAGATCCTGATAGATATGGAACAGAAAAAAATTCAAAGATCAAACAAATTGCATCAGGAAGATTCGGTGTTACTCCTGATTATTTAGCATCTGCTGAAGAATTTCAAATTAAAATGGCTCAAGGTTCAAAACCAGGAGAGGGCGGACAGTTACCTGGATTTAAAGTAGATTCTCATATTGCAAAATTAAGGCATACTGTCGAAGGTGTGACATTAATCTCGCCTCCACCTCATCACGATATCTATTCTATTGAAGATTTAGCACAGTTAATTTATGATTTAAAAACATTTAATCCAAACAATCCTGTAAACGTAAAACTTGTATCTGAGCCAGGTGTAGGTGTTATTGCAGTTGGCGTAGCAAAAGCTGGTGCAGATATTATTACAATTGCTGGAAGTGACGGTGGCACGGGAGCAAGTCCATGGACAAGTATTAAACATGCTGGATCACCATGGGAACTTGGTTTAAGTGAAACTCATCAGGCTCTTGTTGAAAATAATATGAGAGATAAAGTCCTACTTGAAGTTGATGGTGGTCTCAGATCTCCAAAAGATATTATCATCGCAACATTACTTGGTGCGGATAGATATGGATTTGGAACATTACCTCTTTTAGCTTTAGGTTGTAAAATGGTTCGTCAGTGTCATGAAAATACCTGTCCTGTTGGGATTGCAACACAGGATGAGAACCTAAGGGCTAAATTTACCGGTGCTCCTGAACAAGTAATACAATTGTTTAAATTTATTGCAGAAGATGTAAGGTCTTACCTTCAAATTTTTAATGTAGATTCATTAGATGATTTAATCGGTCACGCAGACTTACTTGGTCTTAAAGTATTGGATAATAATCTTCCAAAAAGCTTGCACAAGTTACTAAGAAATGCTGTGTCAGATAAAAAACATCCTGGTTTTATTAGACACGATGAAGGTCGTCTATCTAGAAGACTCACGTCAGAAATAATGAAAGGCTTGAGAAGTAAACAATCTACAATTATTCAGTATCCAGTATCAAATGAAGATAGAAGTATTGGTGCAAGAGTCTCAGGTGAAGTATCAATTAATAAATTAGGAAAAGTTTTAAAAGATAACCCAACACATATAAGTTTGTCTGGTGCAGCCGGCCAAAGCTTTGGAGCTTTCATAAGGGATGGAATCAATCTTAAACTTATTGGTAGTGCGAATGATTATGTAGGAAAAGGAATGGGTGGAGGAAGCATAACTATTATTCCACAAGGAACTAAAAACAAGGGTGCTTACCATGCTGCCGGTAATGCAATCTTATATGGAGCTACAGGTGGGCAACTTTATATTTCAGGAAGAGTTGGTCAAAGATTTGGTGTTCGAAACAGTGGAGGTATAGCAGTTGTTGAGGGTTGTAGCGCTCACGCCGCAGAGTATATGACAGGTGGAACACTAATCATCTTGGGTAGTGTAGGGTTTAATTTTGGCGCAGGAATGACTGGTGGAAAAGTAATAGCATTAAAAACTCAACAGAATTTTCAGCAATATATATCAAAATCTGCACCCGAATCTAGAGAGATGAATGATATTGATCTTCTTGAGTTGAGAGCTTTCCTAAATAAACACATTGAACAAACTGGATCTGAATTAGCTAAAGATATTCTCGAGAAAGAAAAAGATTGGTCAAAAATGTTTACTGTTTTTGGCGGAATTGCCAACGTTACTGAAAGCGACATAGATACTGCAAAAGCAAAAATTAAAGCTCTTGATTAATTAACTATTTCTTTATAGCAAATTAAGTTATACCATAAGAATATGAATACAAATTTATCAATGAATAACATTGTTGATTGGACAACAACATCAGATCTAGTTGGAAATGTGAAAGTTGACGAGGTTGGGGTGCTTGATAGAGTATCTTCTCTTGCTACACGAAGTATAAAAAGAGAATCTAAATTAGATGCTTTAGAGAAAATAATAAGCATGTGTGATCTGACAACATTAGAGGGTGAAGATACTGAAGGTAAAATTATCCAAATGTCATCAAAAGCTATGTCACCAGATCCAAATGATGATAATGTACCTAGTGCTGCTGCTGTATGTGTATACCCAGCGCTAGTATCGACAGCTAAAAAAATTGTAAAAGATTCAAATGTTAAAGTCGCATCTGTTTCTTCTTATTTTCCAAGTGGACAAGCTCCTATAGAATCAAAAATTTCAGATACTCAATTCGCAATTGATGAAGGTGCAGATGAAATTGATATTGTAATCAATAGAAAAGCTTTTTTTGAAGGAGATTACAAAAAAGTTTATGAGGAGATAAAGGCTCTAAAAGATGTTTGTGGAGAAATTCATCTAAAAACAATACTAGAAATTGGCGAGCTGAAAACATATGAAAATATAAAGAAAGCAAGTGTAATTGCTTTATGTGCAGGATCTGATTTTATAAAAACTTCAACCGGCAAGATATCTAATGGTTCATCAAGGGAATCGTGCCTAATAATGGCAAGAACTGTTCGTGAGTTTGAATCCTATGGGTATGGCATGAGAGGCATAAAAGTTGCTGGTGGTATCAGAGACGCTAAAGATGCAATACGATACTTAGTAATTATTAATGAAGAGCTAGGTGGTTCTTGGCTTTCCCCAGATTATTTTAGGTTTGGTGCATCAAGCTTATTAGATGATGTACTTAAACAAATCAAAAAACTAAAAACTAATGCTTATCAATCAAGTTATTATTTTCCAAGAGGGTAATTTATGAATAATTGGGAATACGCAGAATCAATTGAATCAGAAAAAATTGTAAAAATAGAAAAAAAATATGGTCACTTTATAAATGGGGAATTTGTATCACCAAATTCTAAAAAATATCTAGACACAATATCTCCATCAAGTGAAGAAGTCTTATCCTCAATCTCAATTGGTAATGAAAAGGATGTAGATTTCGCTGTAAACGCGGCAAAAGAAGGTCTCAAACAATGGAGTAAAACTCCTCCATCAGAGAGATCAAAGTATTTATTCAAGCTTGCAAGATTAATCCAAGAGAGATCTAGAGAGTTTGCAGTTTTAGAAAGCTTAGATGGTGGAAAACCTATAAAAGAATCTAGAGATTTTGACCTTCCACAAGTTGCTCAGAATTTTTTCTACTATGCCGGCTGGGCTGACAAGATTGATCTTGCATGGGGTAGTGGAATTTCAAAACCTTATGGAGTTGTAGGTCAAATTATTCCATGGAACTTTCCATTATTAATGCTTTCATGGAAAGTTGCTCCCGCGCTAGCAACGGGAAATACTGTAGTTTTAAAACCTGCTGAGACAACTCCACTAACCGCTTTATTATTTGCAGAACTATGTGATGAAGTGGGTCTTCCTAAAGGTGTTTTTAATTTAATTACTGGTGATGGAACTACAGGTTCCGAATTAGTAAATCATAAAGATATAAAGAAAATTGCTTTTACTGGTTCCACAAGTGTTGGTAAGTACATACAGAAATCATTAGCTGGAAGAGATGTTGGCCTTACCCTTGAGCTAGGTGGAAAAGCGGCCAATATTGTTTATAACGATGCAGCCTTAGATGAAGCAGTAGAAGGAGTTGTAAATGGAATCTTCTTTAATCAAGGACACGTATGCTGTGCTGGAAGTAGATTATTAGTTCAAGAGGATATACATGATGTATTTATCAATAAACTTGAAAAAAGAATGCAGACTTTAAGAGTGGGCAATCCTCTCGATAAGAATACTGATATAGGTGCAATTAATTCAAAAGATCAGCTTGAGAAAATCACGGATATGGTCAATGAGGGTGTAAGCGATGGTGGAGAGCTCTTTCAAATTGAATGTGAACTCCCTAAGAATGGTTTTTGGTTTAAACCAAGTTTATTTACTGGGGTTCAGGTAAATTATAAAATTGCCACAGAAGAAATATTTGGTCCAGTATTGACCACCTTAACATTTCGAACTCCAGATGAAGCTGTTGAAATAGCAAACAATACAGAGTATGGATTATCTGCAGGGATTTGGACTGAAAAAGGATCAAAAATTTTATGGACTGCAGACAGGCTTGATGCTGGTGTTATTTGGGCAAACACATTTAACAAATTTGATCCTGCTTCTCCATTTGGTGGATATAAAGAATCTGGTTTTGGAAGAGAGGGAGGCAGGCATGGTCTTCTTTCTTATTTAAAGGCATCATCATGACAGAAGTAAAGAAAACATATAAACATTACGTAGATGGTAAATTTATAAGATCTGAGTCAGGTAAAGTGTATGCAATTGATCTTAAAAAAGAAAAATATGAGATCCCTCTTACTTCAAAGAAAGACTTAAGAGACGCTGTTACATCATCTAAAGCTGGATTTGCGAAATGGAATTCATTAACTATGTACAACAAATCACAGATACTTTATAGATTGTCTGAAATGATTGAAGGAAATAAAGAATCATACATTGCTTTATTACAACAACACGGTTTAACAAAGAATGATTCGAAAAATGATGTTGAGGATGCTGTGAATACCATTATCTGGTACGCAGGAATTGTTGATAAATGGGAACAATTGACTGGTAATTTAAATCCAGTCGCAGGAGAGTATTTTAATATATCGCATCAAGAACCAATCGGAGTAACCTTTTCATTAAGCTCTGACGATATATCTTTGAATAGTTTAGTTAAATCTTTTCTGCCACCAATGTCAGTTGGATGTTCTGTTATATCATTTTCAAACCAGAATGCAGTCTTGGCTTTAAAACTCTCAGAGGATATCAATAACTCAGATTTCCCATCAGGAAGTCTTAACATTTTGACGGGAAATTTTGAAAATATTGTAGAAGACGTTGGGGCTCATGTTGAAATAAGATTAGCCGCAATTTATTCAAATATTTCAAATGACCTATTAGAAACTTTAGATGTCAAAGGTTCTGATTCAGTAAAAAGAATAGTTAATTTGCCAAGTGATGAGGGCTTGGGTTCTATAATTCCATTTGTTGAGACAAAAACAGTATGGCACCCGAAGGGTCAATAAACTGTCACACTCTAGTCTTAATATAAAATCATTACTCATTAACCCTGTTTAAGCTGTCTTGGTTATCAAGGCAGCTTATTCATATAAGTTGTTATTATTACCAGATGACTGAAGAGAACTATGAAGATGTTCTAGCCAACAATGGAATGCCTGTTCCAAATGTTTGGATTGAGCTTGAGGGTGAATTTGTTGAATTTGATAAAGAAAATGAATCTTTAAAATGTAAATTTCCAGTCAGAGAAAGATATTTTAATCCACTTCCAACGACTCTTGGTGGAATTATTGATTCTTGGATAGACATCACCATGGGACCACTAAGTGTTTTACTTGGTCAAAAATCTGTTTCTAGAAATTTTTCTATTAAATACATCAAACCAGTTGGGCCATCTACAAGTTATGTCACAGCTGTTGCTTGGAGAGAGAGTACTGATGGAAGAAATAGTGTATTTAAAGGTGAACTTTACTTAGACAATGGTGAACTAGCTGCAATTGCTGAATCGGAGCTTGTAGAAATTAAATAGACTAAGTTCTTGAATACAAAAAGGCTGAAGAAAGAATTATTCCTATTCCCACAAATTGAATTGAATTAGTTATCTCATTTAAAAACTGGTATCCAAAAAATATGGAAAATATTGGAATCATGTAAACAACAAACGAACTTGAAATACGTCCGACATTATTTAGTAATTTGTAATAACTTAAGAAAGCTATTCCTGTTCCGCCAATTCCTAATATCATCATTGGAATTAGTGAAACTTCAAGAGTTGGAATCTTAAAACTAGCGGTAAAACCAAACATCAACAAAGAAAGCAAAGATGCGTATCTCATAACTATTTTGATTACGATTAGTGAATCATATTTTTTAATTAAAGGCTCAACAAGGTTTACAGAAATACCATAAGATATAGACGCTATTAGGGCATAAATTGAACCAATGCTGAAGGATAATTCATTTAAGCCATCTCCAAGAGTTATTAATCCCACTCCAATAAATCCAGAAAAAATATAAATAAGTTGAAGTCGGGTTACTTTTAGTTTGTAAAAAACAACAGCAATAAATGCCACGAAGATTGGAGTTGATCCGTTAATTAAACCAGCTAAAGAAGATGTTATAGTTTGTTCAGCAATCCCAAACATATAAAAAGGGAGTGCCATCCAGAAGAAAGAAATTATTAACATCCAAATATGATCACTCTTTTCAATTTTCTCATTTGTTCTAACAAAAATATTTATGAATATGGCACCAATTACAATTCGATAAATCGCAATATCAGATGGATTTAGTTCATCTAAAGAATATTTAATCATCAAAAAAGATGATCCCCAAATTGAGGAAGTAATTAAAGCTAAAGTTAAATTTTTAATTTGCACAAGATAACGAGCCTAACATACATTCGTTGTTATGGAGCCACCCCAACAGGGTAGTTGATTAGTGTCAGTGGTTCAGACTTACACAAAAAGCGGCTCCAATTTAAGTCTAGATGAAAGAATAATTAGATTATCTGGTCAGTAATTATTTCAATATTTTTTGAATAATTCTTTAAAACATTAATAGGTAAGTCATTGTCACCGTTTACACTTTTAAGTATATTTTTCTTACTTTCTCCAGTTGCTAGAACATATATCTTTTCAATTTTTCCAAGTAAGTTAAAAGTTGATGTAACTCTCCACTTTGTTTTTATATTTACTTCATTTGCTACATAAAGTGAATCATTATTTTCAAGGGCTTTTGTACCAGGAAACAGTGACGCTACATGTCCATCTTCACCCATACCAAGAATTGCTACATCGAATATCTGGATTGTGCTTTTTAACTTATCTTCATATTTTTTTGCATCACTTTCAGGAGAGGAGCTTGTAAATTCAAATTTTAAAATATTTGCTTCAGTCCTTTCAAAATATTCATTAATCATTCTCTGGTTTGAAAGCTCGTTATCTTCTTCAATCCATCTGTCATCAATTGTCCAAAGAAAAGTTTTTGAGAGGTCATCAAACTTTTCTGCCATCATTGAATAAGTTAACTTAGGAGTGTTTCCACCAGAAAGTCCAATTGAAAAATCTCTATTTGAATTAACTAATAAGTTTCTAATCTCTCCTACAAGATAATTGGACGCACTCTCATGGTTGTCTTCATGATGAATATTTATATCATGTGTCATAAAAAAATTGTTACACTTTAAACTTCAAGTAATATCAATGATAGTGGAAAAACATATTTCGATTGAAGGTAACCACAAATTAAGTGGTGAGATAAATGTAAAAGGTGCTAAAAATGCCGTATTAAAAGAAATGATTCTTCCCATTCTTTCTGAAGGAAAATATCAACTTAAAAATGTCCCTTTAATTGACGACGTTGAATACATGCAGGACGTTTTAAAAGTTTTAGGTATAAATAGTAGTTTTAAAAATGATTCTTTAGAGATAATTTCGCCTTCAACAATTGGAGTAGAAGCTCCATATGAGATAGTCCAAAAAATGAGGGCTTCAATAATTATTCTTGGTCCTTTGTTAGCTCGTTGCGGTGAAGCAAGAATTGCATTTCCAGGTGGAGATCAATTAGGACCAAGACCTGTACAAATGCATCTAGATGCATTAGAAAAAATGGGTGCAAATTTTGAACTTGATCATGGTGTTTTAATTGGTAAAACGGATGGCCTTAATGGTGTTGAGATAAACCTTCCTTACGCATCAGTTGGAGCTACTGAGAATACTTTACTAGCAGCTGTATTAGCTAATGGAAGAACAGTCATTGAGAATGCTGCAAGAGAACCTGAAATAGTTGATATTGTCAACATGCTTATAAAGATGGGTGCCAATATAAGTGGTGCTGGTACAAGCGAAATTATTGTTGAAGGTGTAGACAAACTTAATCCAACAGACCATGAAATTATTGGAGATAGAATTGCTGCAGGAACTTTTTTAGCTGCAATATTGTCAACGAAGGGTTCAGGGATAGTAAATGGTATTAATCCAGAGCATTTGCCTATGGAGTTAAAAAAATTAGGTGAAATGGGTGCAAAAATTGATAGCACTGAAACTTCAATTAATATTGAATATCAAGATAATCTTCAATCAATAGAACTTTCAACTTTACCATTTCCTGGTATAGCTACGGATCTTCAACCAATATTTGGGTCAGCTTTATTACTAGCCGAAGGTACATCTATATTAACTGAAAATGTATATGATCAACGTTTTCAATGGATACCAGAAGTCCAAAGAATGGGGGCGAATATACAGACTGGATGGCAACATGCAATGATAAAAGGTGTTGAAAGTCTATCTGGAGCTCCAGTGCATGCAACAGACATTAGAACTGGTGCAAGCCTGATTATTGCAGCATTACAAGCTGATGGTTTGTCTACTATTACAGGAATTGATCATATTAACAGAGGATACGAAGACATCGTTACTTCATTAAGCTCATTAGGGTCAACAATCGAATATAATAATACCAATGGATGATACAGGAATAAATTTTCCAACTTTTAAGGAAAGACCTGAAAAGGTTGATATAGATATGGATATATTAAATGACACTATTGAATATATTCGACCAGCTGTACAGGCTGATGGTGGTGACATAAAACTATCTTCCGTGGAAGATGGCGTAGTCAATATCGAGATGCTAGGTGCATGCCAAGGATGCCCCCTGTCAATAGCTACTCTAAAGAGCGGTATTGAAAGAATTTTGATAGATAAAGTTCCTGGGGTTGAACAAGTAATAGCTACTTAACTTTTAAATTTATTCTGAAAGTATTCTGCTGTAAAAATTAATTCCTACCATTTGATTTTCAACAACAATTGGCTCTATCTCATATTGAATTTGATTTTTTAGAGTAGTGCCTCCATATTCATATGGATCAAGTAAATCTTCATATAGTCCAAGATCAACCAAAACAGTTTCTCTTTCATCTTTATCTAAAGAATCATCTGAAATACTTATAATCATCAAAAAAAATAATTTTGTTTGTTGAGATGTAATTTCATCTGTTGATGTTGGTGAGAAAAATTCTATTGCGTTTACTACATTATTTGAAACATTTAGATTTAATACAAAAATATTTTCTGTACTTCCAAATTGATACACAAATGTTTCTTTAGCAGTACTTACTTGATATATGCCATCGGGATCAATTGAGAAAAAAGTAATAGTATCTTGATCATTTGATATTGAATCGATCAATTTATTCCAATTCGAAACAAACTCTTCTGGAGATTTACCGAGACCTTGACTCCAATTAAGTTCATTATCTATTGAAATACCCTCATTACCTCCTTGAGTATCTGTTTCTGTATTGGCACATCCAACAATAAAAAATACGATTAAAAAAATAAAAGGACTTATGTTTTTCATTTTTCAATCTCATTCTTTAAATTATTTAAATTTTCTTTCCATATAAATTCTAAAATAGGCTTTCCAACAATTTCTCCAATCGGACCGAATAAATAAAATGGAAATTTTAAAGTTTCTGTCCATTTAAATTTTGTTGTATTATCGTCAATTTTGTTAAATTCCATTTCACCTTTACCTGTAACTATACCTATATGGTCAACACCAATAATTTTTTTTTCTTCCCATTTAGTAAAAGTCATATAATCATAAAGTTTTATAGGACCTATTTTTGTAAGAACTTTTATCTTCGTTCCTACACCAGATTTTGTTTCACTCTCAAAGTCAATTTTTACCGCATCTTTCATCCAATTTGAATGATTTTCAATACGAGATACTTCACTCCAAACTTCATCTAAAGAAGCGTCTATTGTTGTTTCTACAGTAATTGTTTTACTCATTGTGTGTTTTACAATAATAGTTCCTCACTAAAATAATTGAGTATGAAAAATCAGGACTATTTATACCTAGACCATGCTGCATCAACACCGATGCGTAAATCTGCTTTGGATAAATATATAGAAGCAGAGAGCTTTGGTTTTGCTAATTCTTCAGGAGGACATAAGCTTTCTAGAAATTCAAAAAATTTATTAGAAGATTCTCGAGAAATAATTGCTGAATTATTTGATTCTGCTCCTAGTGAAATCATTTTTACAAGTGGTGGAACCGAAGCGGACAATTGGACAATTAAGTCTTTATTTGATTCAAAACAACCAAATAATAATCTAGTAACTTCAAATATTGAACATGAGGCAGTTCTTGCCTCAGCTGAATGGATATCTTCAAACGGTTTTCAAACTAAATATGCAAAGTCGGATGAAAATGGGTTTGTAACTAAGGATGAATTTATAAAACAAATTGATGATGAAACTAAAGTTGCATCATTAATGTGGGGAAACAATGAAACAGGAGTCATCCAGCCAATAAAAGATATTTCTAAAGAATTAAAATCTATCAACACATCAACACTTTTTCATTCAGATGTTGTCCAAGGCATTATCTCAGATAATGTTGATTTTCATAGAAATGGAATTGAAAGTGCAGCAATATCTGCTCACAAAATTGGAGGCCCTAAAGGTGTTGGGGCTATGTTTGTAAATAATAAATTTAAGCTACCCAGCTTTTTACATGGTGGAAAACAAGAACTTGAGAGAAGAGCAGGGACAGTGGATGTACCCGGCATAGCAGCATTTGCTACAGCATTACAGGAACAGCAAACAAGATTTGATGAAGAAGTTGGTTTGATGAACGATGAAAGGTTAATTTTTGAAGACAAACTTAAGAATGCATTAAGTGTAGAGATTATAGGAGAGTCAATGAAGAGACTTCCACATATCAGCAATGTACAATTTAGAGATATTAATTCTGAAGTACTTTTAATTCAGTTAGATCTAAATGGACTTGGAGTTTCAAGAGGTTCTGCTTGTGCAAGTGGTGCACAAAAACCTTCCCACGTGCTTCAGGCCATGAATATAGACTCTAAATTTATAAACAATCATTTGAGGTTTAGTTTTGGCTGGACAACTCAAGCTGGTGACGGAAGCAAGGCTGCAGACATAGTCATGAAAGCTGTAAAGGAAATAGAGTGAGAATTTTAGTCGCAATGAGTGGTGGGGTTGATTCGTCAGTAGTCGCAGCATTATTAAAAGAACAAGGCCATGAAGTTATAGGTGTGACAATGAAATTATGGGAAGGACCAAATGGAGAAATGCCAGAATCTGGATGCTGTACTGCTTCAGATAGCGAAGATGCAAGAAGAGTCGCTTCTAAGCTGGATATACCTTATTACGTGCTTGACTACACAGAATCTTTTTCAAAAAATGTAGTGGATAATTTTACTCAAATGTATGCACAAGGCCTTACACCAAATCCATGTGTTGAATGTAATAGGTCTGTTAAATTTGATCATTTCATTAATCAAGCAAAAAAATTAAATTGTGACAAAGTTGCTACAGGACATTATGCGAAAATAATTAAAAAAAATGATAATTATGAACTACATAAAGCAGACTATCTTGACAAAGATCAATCTTATGTTCTCCACATGCTGCAATCATCTGATCTGGAGAACATAACATTTCCACTTGGTGAAATAAGCAAACCAGAAGTTAGGCAAATTGCGGCAAGAATTGGATTGAGAACAGCTTTTAAAAAAGATAGTCAGGATATTTGTTTCGTAGGTAAGAAAGATTATCGATCATTTGTTGAAAAAAGAATAGATTTGACATCTCCTGGTGAAATTTTTGATACTAAAGGAAACAAGGTAGGTGACCATAATGGAATACATGAATTTACAATCGGACAAAGAAAAGGCCTTCCAGGGGGGTACGGTACGCCTAGATATGTTACAAAAATTAATGTACAAAATAAAAATGTGACTATTGGAGAAAAAAATGATTTGTTAGTAAGTTCATTTATAGTTGAAGAGTTGTCATGCATAAATGATCTTGAATACAAAAATCTTACGATACAAACTAGGTATAACTCTGAAGATTTACCTTGTGAAATCAAAAAGTTATCAGATACAGAAGTCTTAGTACAGTTGAAAGAACCAGCATTTAGTGTTGCCCCTGGTCAATTTGGCGTTATTTACAATGGAACAAAAGTTGTATGTGGTGGAAGAATAAGTCCTAAAGTTTTGGAGAATGTTGAATGAACAAAAAAGATGTTCGAGATATTATTGACAAGTTAACAAACGCTGAACATGCATATTATGTTCTGAATGATCCAATCATGTCAGATGGAGAATACGATAAGCTATTTAATTCTTTGAAATTAATCGAGCAGGATAAACCTGAATTATTAATGGAAGATTCACCAACTCAAAGAGTTACAGAAACTCCAAGTGATGCATTTGAACCAGTGGAACATCAAAGAAGAATGTACAGTTTAGATAATATAGAAAATAGTGAAGATTTAAAGAAATGGTTTGAAAGATTAGAAAAAATAACTGAAAATTCAATATTTCCAGTCACTGTTGAGCCAAAAATTGACGGATTAGCAATTTCACTAATTTATGAAGATAGTCTTTTAAAAAGAGGATTAACACGAGGAGATGGAGTAATTGGGGAGGATGTTACTCACAATGTAAAAACTATAAGGAATATTCCTCTCCGCTTAAAAACAGAAATCAAAGGCACAGTAGAAATAAGAGGAGAAGTCTACATGCCAGTAACAAGTTTTGATAAGTTGAATGCACAACGACTTAAAGATTCACTTGAAATTGAAAAGTTGAAACTTAAAGATAAAGATAAGCTATCTGACACCGAAAAAGAATCTCTTTTAAGAATCAGAAAAGAGGGAACTAACACATTTATTAATTCAAGAAATGCTGCTGCTGGATCACTGAGACAAAAAGATGCTTCAATAACATCAAATAGAGACCTAAGACTACTCGCATATCAACTAATAATTTATCAGCAGGATAACAAAAATAATTTTCATTCCAAAAATAATAGTTTGATGAATGAACTAGGTTTTGAGACAAACAAGATTGATATTTCACACAGTCAAAAAGATATTGAAAAAAGTGTTGAATTGATTAAAGAGTCAAGATCAAAATATTCGTACCAAATTGATGGGGCAGTTCTTAAAGTTGATTCTCTACAGGCCCAAGATGAGTTAGGGTTTACATCAAAATCACCAAGATGGGCCGTTGCTTTTAAATTTCCTTCAGAGGAGCAAACAACAATACTTAAGGATATTAAATTACAAACAGGCCGAACTGGGGCAATTACGCCAGTAGCTGTACTTGAACCTGTAGATGTTGGAGGTGCAAAAGTCTCTTTTGCAACACTTCATAATCCTGATGAAATAAAAAGAAAAGATTTAAGAATCAACGACTACGTTATCGTACGACGTGCAGGGGATGTTATACCAGAAGTTGTCTCTTCACTTAAAGATAGAAGAGATGGTACTCAAAAAAAATGGGAACTTCCTAAGAAATGTCCATGTGGAAAGTTCTCAATAGAGCTAATTGATGAAGAAAAAGTACCCAGATGTGAAGGTGGTCAATCTTGCAATTTAGCAAAGAAAGAGGCCATTATCTTTTTTGGATCTAAATCAGGTCTTGAGATAGATGGTCTTGGTAGGGAGACTGTTGAGGTTTTGTTGGAGAGTAAACTAATTGACAATATTGAAGATATATACAGTCTTAATTATGAGGATTTAATTGATCTACCATCATGGGAGAAAAAGAAAACTAACAACTTGTTAAATGCAATTAAATCGTCGACGAATGCTTCTCCCGAAAAATTATTGACTGCATTAGGTATTAGATTTATTGGGAAACGTACTTCTCAACTATTGATACAAAATTTTAACTCTATAGATGGTGTTCTAAATGCAAAAGAGTCAGATATTGAAAGTATCCATGGAATTTCAATTAGTGTTTCAAAATCACTCGAAGATTGGAAAACCAACAAAGAAAATATTAATTTACTAAATCGATTAAAAAATTATGGATTTGAATTCAAAAAAGATACTAAAGCTTCTAAAAGTTATCTATCGGGAAACACATACGTAATCACTGGAACGTTAGATAACTATTCAAGACAAGATGTTGTCGATATTTTAGAAAGTAATGGTGGCACTGTGACAACTTCAGTTTCTAAAAATACAGATTACTTAATATATGGATCAAAACCAGGTTCTAAGTACGAGAAAGCAAAAACTCTTGGGGTTCAGACTCTAGATGAAAGCAAATTTGAAGAATTAATTAGTAAGTATAAAAACTCCAGCTAAATTCGCCCACATCAGGAAGTCCAGTCGTTTTTGACCATTGAACTACTACAGTGTGCTTTCCAGCAATCCACGACTCAAATGATTTATTTGGCCCCGGTCTCCAAGTTGCTAGTCCAATTGCATCTTGAAATAAAATTTCTTGCTTTGGAATGATGTAATTATCAACAATTAATACGATTTCATAACCAACAGGAACGTCGACGATAATACTTGATTGTTGGGGTACCTGATCGTTTGGAAGTGGATAAATATCTTCAATAACTTGAGGCAATTCAATAGTCTCTGAATTATTTCGAGAAAATGATACTCCCCACCAAATTACAAAAATTAGCAACCCAGTTAATAAAAGAATAATAAATCTGTAAGTGTTTTTACTCATACATTAAAATACTATCTAATAACTAAAAAGAGACCAATATGAATAGTGAAAAATTAAAAGAAAACATTGAAAACATTGACGCTGAGAATATATCTAGTGAAGATATTGCTTTAATTAGGCAGACTATTGAGGCATTAGATAATGGCAAGATAAGAGTTGCAGAACAAGTCGATGGTGAATGGTTGGTCAATGAATGGGTAAAGAAATCAATATTACATTATTTCACCATAGAAAATTTGAAAGTCATTTCATCAGGTGATGTCACCTATTTTGATAAATTAGAACCAAAGAAAAATTATGAAGATTTAAAAATTAGAGTAGTTCCTCCGGGAGTTGTAAGGTATGGAGCTTTTTGTGAGCCTGGAGTAGTTGTTATGCCCGGATTCGTAAACATTGGAGCTTATGTTGGTTCTGGAACAATGGTTGATACTTGGGCAACAGTTGGTTCATGTGCTCAAATTGGAAAAAATGTTCACTTATCTGGTGGGGTAGGAATTGGAGGAGTTTTAGAACCACCTTCTGCAATGCCAGTAATTATCGAGGATGGTGCTTTTATTGGTTCCAGGGCAATAATTGTTGAGGGTGTAAGAATTGGCAAAGGGGCTGTTATAGGGGCGAACGTTACGATAACTTCCTCCACTCCAGTGATTGATGTTACTGGTGAAAAGCCTATTGAGCACAAAGGAATTGTCCCTGACAACTCTGTTGTAATTCCTGGTACCAGACCAAAGAAATTTCCAAGTGGTGAATTCGAAGTTCAATGTGCATTAATTATTGGACAGAGAAAAGAATCAACGAACGAGAAAACTTCATTAAATGAGGCACTCAGAACATTTGGAGTTGACGTTTGAACTTAAACGAATTGACCCAAAAATTAATAGATATTGAATCAGTAACTGGTGATGAACAGGAATTAATTGATTTTATTGAAAGGTTTCTTCTAGATTCTGGATATAAAGGAAATATATTTAAAGATGAAGGGGGCTTGATTGTTAATACTCCTGATTCAAATCCCAAAATAGCATTAGTTGGACATCTCGATACTGTTCCTATTCATGAAAGCCAAAAAAATTATTCTGATGAAGAAAATATTTATGGTCGAGGAGCTGTTGATATGAAGGCCGGAGTTGCAGTCATGATTCAAACCATACTTGATGAAAGGGATAATGTAGTCGGTGTTTTTTATACAGGCGAAGAAGGAACACCAGAACAAAATGGACTTAACAATCTAATGAGTAAATTGAAGGAGGATTTTTCTATTGAATTAGCAATTGTTATGGAGCCAAGTAGTTTAGAGTGTCAACTAGGTTGTAATGGAACACTTAACGCAACATTAGTCATTCCTGGTGTTTCAAGCCATTCTGCAAGACCTTGGATGGGAGAGAATCCATTTTTTAAACTTAAAGATTTGAGTGAATTTTTATTAAAGAATGAAATAAAAGATTATGAAATTGATGGGTTAATTTACAAACAGGTAATAACTGTAACAAGAATAAATGGTGGGGTGGCAAATAATGTAACGCCACCTGACATCACTTTAAATGTTAATTTTAGGTTTGTCCCTTCTTTTTCAGCTGAGGATGCAGAAAAATATATTACTGATGAGCTACAAAGATTTGGAGATGTTAATGTAGGAGACATATCTGTTGGAGCGTTGCCAAATAAAAATTTAGATATAATCACTGATTTTATAAATTCTACAGGTTTAAAAGTTACGCCAAAACAAGGGTGGACAGACGTGGCAAGATTTACAAATCATGGTATTCCAGCACTAAATTTCGGGCCTGGTGATCCACTACTAGCTCATACATCAGATGAATTTGTTATTAAAAATGAAATATTAGAATCTTATGAGATATTAAATAAGTTTCTTGAGAGTGCTACATGAGCGAAAATTTTAACATTGATGATGTATCAAATCTTGCTTCTATAGAGCTTAGCGAAGATGAAAAAGCCAAACTTCAAAAAGATTTACAAATAATTCTAGAGCATGTTGATGCTTTAAAAAATATTGATGTAAAAGATGAAAAAATTGATATTCATCCTTTAAGTAAGGTCCTTGAATTGAGAAAAGATGAATCAAAAGAATCATTGAAACACGAGGACGCAATGATGAACTCTCCTGAAACAAAGGATGGTCACTTTGTTGTGCCTCCATCCATAGAATAAATAGACATGGCAAAGAAAATACCTTCAATTTCCAAAATAAATGAATTGTTTCAGAATAAAGAAATGAAACCGTCTGAACTATTTGAACAAGTATATGAAACAGCTTCTTACACGGAATCTGTGCTACATGCACATTTAGAATTGTTTTATGATGAGGGTTTAAAATTATCTAAAGAGTCTGATAATCGATATTCAAAAAATGAGAGTTTTGGATTACTTGATGGAATTCCAATCGCAATAAAAGATAATATAAATGTTTACGGTTACAAGACTACATGTTCATCAAAAATGCTTTCAAACTATGTTTCACCATATGATGCAACAGTTATCTCAAGTCTAAAAAAAGCAGGAACAATATTTACTGGAAAAACGAATCTTGACGAATTTGCAATGGGTTCCTCAACAGAAAATTCTGCTTATGGTCCAACAAAGAATCCATGGAATCCTGATTTTGTGCCAGGTGGATCATCAGGCGGTTCCGCAGCGGTAGTTTCTGCAGGTTCGGCTGTAGCATCATTAGGAAGTGATACAGGAGGATCAATAAGACAGCCTGCTTCATTCTGTGGAGTAGTTGGGTTCAAGCCAACCTATGGTACAGTCTCAAGATATGGCTTGATAGCATTTGCATCTTCTTTAGATCAAATTGGTCCAATTACAAATACAGTGGACGACACACGAATTATATTTAATGAAATTCAAGGATATGACAGTAAGGACGCAACATCAATAACTCCTGAATATACAAAACTAGAAAATAAAAAAATAAAAGTCGGAATTTTAAAGGAACTTATGCAAGAAGGGGTTTCAAAGGAGTCTCAAAATGAAGTTAACAAAGTAGTCACTCTACTTAAAGAAAAAGGGCATGATGTTACTGAAATTTCTTTACCTCTTACTGAAATGGCATTATCTGTTTATTACCTTATTGCACCTGCGGAATGTTCTGCAAATTTATCAAGATTTGATGGAGTGAGATATGGCATTAGAGAAGATGCATCGACAAGTTATGAAATGATGAATAAAACACGCTCGGTTGGATTTGGTGAAGAAGTTAAAAAAAGAATTTTACTGGGAACCTATGCTTTATCTGCTGGATATTTTGATGAATATTACGGCAGGGCGTTAAAAGTGAGATCAAAAATAATTTCAGATTTTAAAACTGCATTCGACAAAGTTGACTTTATTTTATCACCAACGACTCCTACACCAGCATTTGGCTTTGGTGATAAAACCAAGAATCCTCTGGAAATGTATTTATCAGATTTATGTACAATTCCAGCCAATCTTGCTGGCTTACCAGCTATAAGTGTTCCAACTGGATTATCGGAAAATAATTTACCCTTATCAGTTCAGATTATGGGTAAGCCATGTTCAGACTATTCCCTAATTGATTTTGCAGAATCTATTGAAGAGATGGTTGAGTTTAATTTCTCTCCAAATTTGCTAAAGGAAAAGAATGAATCTTAAAGCAACCATTGGAATGGAAACTCACGTTGAACTGGATACAAAATCAAAAATGTTCTGTTCATGCGAAGTAGTGGAAACTGATGAACCAAATGTTAGTGTTTGTCCAACATGCTTAGGACTTCCAGGTGCTTTACCCGTACCAAATAAGACAGCAATTGAATATATAGTCATGCTTTCTCTAGGTGCAAATTGCAAAATTACTAATGAAGGCATGTTTCATAGAAAGAATTATTTTTATCCTGATTTGCCAAAAAACTATCAGATTTCTCAATTTGATTTTCCAGTAGGGGTAAACGGATCTCTAGAAATTGTTCTCGATGAAGAGCTTCATTCAGTTGAAATTGAAAGAGTACATATGGAGGAAGACACCGGAAAAAGTGTTCATATGGGTTCGGGAAGAATTGATTCCGCCACTAGTACACTTTTAGATTTCAATAGATCGGGCATTCCATTAGTGGAAGTTGTAACCAAACCTGTTATTTCAACTTCAAAAATGGCTGTTGCTTACATTGAAGAGTTACGACAAGTAGTCATCGATCTTGGAATTTCAAAAGGTAAATTAGAAAAAGGAAATTTAAGATTTGACGCAAATATATCTGTAGCAGATGAAAACGCAAATGAACTTGGAACAAAGGTAGAAATCAAAAATATGAACTCATTGAAGTCATTAGAAAAAGCAATCGATTATGAAATCATGAGACAATCTAAACAAGTTGAAAAAGGTGAATCTGTAATTCAGGAAACAAGGCATTGGGATGAGAACAAACAGGTTACTGTATCTATGCGAACAAAAGAGGGAAGTGCTGATTATAGATATTTTTCAGATCCAGATTTACCAAATATGATTATTGATCAAGACTTTATAGATAATTCAAAAAAGAATATACAAAACTTACCTACAGATAAGAGAAAAACTTTAAAAGAATCCGGATTATCTTTATCAGATTCAAATTATCTAGATAAAGGTGAAAAATGGTTATATGATCTTTACTTGTCTACTGTTGAAAACACTAAAGATAGTAAATCAACATTTAATTTTCTTACAGGTGAACTACAAGGACAAATGAGAAAAGCAGAAATAGATGAGTTACCTAACTGGGTTGATTCAGTAAAACTTGCTAATTTGATAAATCTCTTTGAAACAAATGAGGTTTCTTTTACATCAGCAAAAGATATTCTTACAAAATTATTAAGTGAGGATATTGATCCTAAATCATATGCGTCTGATAACAATCTTATCCAATCCTCAGATGATGAGGAAATAAAAGCACTTGTTACTTCAATAATTAAAGATAATCAAGATATTGTTGAAAGATTAGAAGATCCTGAAGATAAACTTGTTGGTTTTTTAGTAGGTCAAGTAATGAAAAGCTCTGAGAACAAGGTCAATCCTGGAACTGTAAAAGATATTTTACTTAAAGAGTTATTTGGATAATTTGATTAACAATCATTGCAGAAATTAATCCAACAAATCCGGCCCCAAGATCATCGTAGAGAACTCCTAATTTTCCGGGTAGCTTCTCCAAGTCTCCCACGAAAGATGGTTGTTTAAGAATATCGCTTAATCTAAAAACAAGAAAACCAGATAATAAAGGTAACAATTCAGCTCCTGAACCTATTGTTACAAGGCTCATTCCACAAATCTCATCTAGCGTAATCCAGCTTGGATCAGAGGATGACTCATTATCATCAACAGTTAAAAAATATAAAATAATTAAAACAATAAACAATATGAATAAATTAAGAGTATTCCAAATCCCATACATATTATTGCCGTAGTAGATTTCTAATGTTAATAATAAAGAGGCAAAAGTACCTCCACCTCTTTTATCCTCAAAAAATGCTTCCCAGAAAAGTCCAACCCCAAATCCTGACGCTATAAATCGTTTCACAATTTGAATAATAGTATTTTTCTTGGATAGACCTTTTAAAAGGTGTAGTATTTATTTACTGTGGAAAAGTCCGATTTTATATGGTTTGATGGCGAATTTGTTGACTGGGATAGTGCTCAGATAAATGTTATGACACACACTCTGCACTATGGAACCGGAGTATTTGAAGGCATAAGAGCAAGAAATACAGAAAAAGGTATTTCAATTTTCAGACTCAATGATCACGTCGATAGATTATTTGCTTCGGCTGATTCATATAATTTAAAAATTCCATACACAAAAGAGGTTATCTTTGAGGCAATAAAAGATGTTGTGAGCAAAAATAAGCTTGAATCGGCCTACATCAGACCATTAGTTTTTTTTGGTGAAGGGGAAATGGGTCTCCTTCCAAAAGATGTTCCTGTAAGAGTTTCAATAGCAGCATGGTACTGGGGAGCTTATTTAGGAGATGAAGCAGTCAATCAAGGTGTCAATGTTTGTATTTCAAGATGGAGAAGAATTAGTCCGACTAGTTTTATACCTCTAGCCAAAGGTGTTGGAGGATATATGAATTCTACATTAGCCAAGATTGATGCTGTTGAGAATGGTTATGATGACGCAATCATGTTAGGTGATGACGGAACAGTTGCAGAAGGTAGCGGACAAAATATTTTTATCGTTAAGGATAATAATATCTACACCCCTCCAAATTCCACAGGTGCCCTTAATGGAATTACTAGAAGAACAGTAATTGAGATTGCTGAACAGAAAAATATTCTCATTGAAGAGAAAAATCTTACAGTAGAGGATCTTAAAACCGCTGATGAAGTATTTTTTACTGGTACTGCAACTGGTGTTATTGGGGTAGTAAGTATTGATAAAGATGACATATCAGATGGACAGGTTGGAAATATCACTTCAGACATAATTGATTCATATGAAGATGTGGTAAATGCAAAGGATGATAATTTTAAATCATATATAACATTGATTTAATGCCTCAAGAACCAAATATCAATTTAGATAAAACTAAGAGAATCAACGACCCGGTTATGCCTGTTCCTAGAAAGAACTCTAAAAGACTTGCAGAAAATCTTGATCCTAATGACAAAGAGATTTTCGGAAGTACTGGTCCGGATAGCGGCTTTGCAATAAAAATAGTAAATAAATATAAAACTTTATGGGCCGATCATCCAAGGAATAAATTAGTTTCATCAATTGTTATAAACCTAATGATTAATAGAGCAGCACATTTTGGCAGGGCTCCTACTGTTTACGATCTTCACCATATATTAGGCATATTAAGAATAACTGAAAATAGTTTAGGTGACCTCACTGAAGAATTGTTAATTAAATGTTCTAAGGAAAAAAATAAAGGCACACACCTTTTATCAATATTTAATTTTTACTAAACACTCTATTTTTCTAATGCCTTAATATTGTTAGAAGCATGAAAATTGTAAGAGCAAAACATCAAAATGAAATCTTTTATGGAGAGCTAGTTGAGGATAAAGTTATTCGTTACGAAGGATCTCCTCTAGTTGTTTGGGAAAGTACAGAGGAAATTTATGAACTTGATGAAATTGAATTACTAGCACCAGTCTTACCATCAAAAGTTGTCGCTGTAGCAAAAAACTATGCAAAACACGCTGAGGAAATGGGATTGCCTGGATATGAGTATCAGGAAGATAATCCAGTATTTTTTATTAAACCCTCAACATCTGTAATTGGTACTGGTCAAAATATAATTTATCCAAAAATAGGTCAACATGTTGATCATGAGGCAGAGTTAGCACTAGTCATTTCTAAAGTTAGTAAAAATATATCGAGAGATAACTGGACCGAACATGTTCTTGGATTAACTGCAGCCAATGATTTATCGGAGAGAGTACTGCAGGGCAAAACAGGTCACTTCACAAGAGCTAAAGGTTTCGATACATTTTGTCCTTTAGGACCATTTATCCAAACGGAATTTACAAGTAATCCAGAACTCAACATTAAAGCATATGTAAATGGTGATCTTAAACAGGATGGAAACAGTCGAGATATGATTTATTCAATAGGCGAAATATTAGAATTTGTAACATCAATAATGACATTACTTCCAGGCGATGTTGTGATGACTGGAACTCCAGAAGGGGTCAGTCAAGTTAAACCGGGAGATGAAATTAAAATTGAAATTGAAACTTTAGGAACATTAATTAATTCCGTTGAGTAAATTATGAAATTAAGAATCGCCCCGTCACCTACTGGAGAGCTTCACATTGGCAATGCAAGAACCGCATTATTTAATTGGCTTTATGCAAGAAATAATAATGGTAAATTTCTTCTGAGAATAGACGATACAGATACCGAAAGAAGCACTCCAGAATATATTGAAAATATTGTACAAAATCTTTCGTGGCTTGGTATCGACTGGGATGAGGGTTATGAAATTAGTGATTCAAATTCTTATAAGCAGTCAGATAGATTTGGTAGGTATGAGGAAGTAGCAAATCAGCTTCTAAAAAATGATTTTGCATATGAAGATGATGGAGCCGTGAGATTTAGAGTTGAAAAAGATAAAGAGATATTTTTTCAAGACTATGTAAGAGGAGACATGAGGTTTAATAGTAATGATGTTGAAGATTTTGTAATTTTAAGATCTGATAAAAGCCCAACATATCACCTTGCCTCGACTGTAGATGATATTGACTATGAAATTACAATAATCGCTAGAGGAGAGGACATACTCTCTTCCACTCCAAAACATATAATGATAATGAATGCATTGAATGCAAAAGTCCCTGATTTTTGTCATCTTCCTTTATTGTTTGGGCCAGATGGAAAAAAATTAAGTAAAAGACATGGTGACACTTCAGTCTCGTCATTCAGAGAGCGTGGAGTTTTACCTGAAACAATGTTTAATTTTATGTCAATCCTTGGTTGGTCTCCTGGAAATGATATAGAAATATTTGATAAAGAATTTGCAATAAACAATTTTGATTTAAAAAAAGTTTTAGCTAATCCCGCAATTTTTGACACACAGAAGCTTCTTTGGATGAATGGTCAATACATTAGGGAAATTGACGAAAAAACATTTAATAAAATTGCTCATGAGTCTATTAAAACTTCATTATCAAGGGAATTATTCAGCGAAGAAATTGATAGGATCAATTTAATTCTTTCTGTTGTTCAAGAGCGTCTTGAAACATTAAATGATTTAATAGAACAGGTAAAGTTTCTTCTAGACGAACCCTTTAATGTTGATGAGAAGCAATGGGAAGAAGTTAATTCAAATGTTGCACAGGATTATCTCACAAACATAAGAAATGAATTTAAAACCATGAAAGATTTTGAACTAGACAAAATTGAAGAAATGATGCGTGAAGAATTAAAAAAACTTGATTTAAAACCAAAAGAAGGTTTCCAGGCTGCAAGAGTAGCGATAACTGGAACGAAAATAAGCCCACCTTTATTCGAGTCCATTTATGCGTTAGGTCAGTCTTCAACTATCGCAAGACTTGCTGAAAAGATTGATAATTTGTAACAAATAATAAATAAGTTACTATATTCTTATACAAATACGGCCCCGTCGTCCAGAGGCCTAGGACGCTGGGTTTTCAACCCAGAAACGCCGGTTCGAATCCGGTCGGGGCTGCTATCTTTCGGGGATGGTGTAATTGGCAACACAATGGGTTCTGGTCCCATC
>CACOKA010000006.1 GCA_902627635.1 uncultured Candidatus Actinomarina sp. | reverse complement strand
TGAAAGTCTTTCTTTTTGCAACGTCGTTACCCATTAGTATTTCAAACATGTTTGCTGCTCTAGCTTCAGCTGCCTTTCCATCAGCAATGCTTACTTTTATAAGAGTTCTACTTTCTGGATTCATTGCAGTGTCCCAAAGCTCTCCTGCGTTCATTTCTCCAAGACCTTTGAATCTGCTGATATCAAATTTCTTATTTTTGTTTTCTTTTTTAAAATTTTCAAGGGCTTGATCGTCTTTCAAATAATTTATTGAACCAGAAGACTTAGCTCTATAAAGTGGAGGTTCGGAGATCCAAACCTTTCCTTCTTTAATGAGTCCGGGCATAAATTTAAAGAAGAATGTTAACAACAAGGTTCTAATATGGGCACCATCAACGTCTGCATCTGTTAAAAATATAATTTTGTCGTACCTTGATTCTTCTCCGTTATATTCGGCTTTTATTCCTGTTCCGATTGCCTTGATAAGAGAACTTATTTCTTCATTTTGTAAAGCTCTGTTCTCTGTAACTTTTTGAACATTAATAATTTTTCCTCTAATTGGAAGAATTGCTTGCGTTCTTGAGTCTCTTGCTTGCTTGGCGGGACCAGCAGCGGAATCTCCCTCTACAATAAATAATTCACTTTCTGATGGATCTGTTGAAGAACAGTCTGCCAGCTTTCCTGGAAGGCCTGATGTTTCAAGTATGCTTTTTCTTTTAGTAAGCTCTCTTGCTTTCTTTGCACTCATTCTTGCTTTTGCCGCAATAGCGCACCTCTCGACAATAGCTCGTCCTTCTTTTGTATTTTTTGAAAGCCATTTTGGAAATTCTTGGTTTACTAATACTTGTACTTTAGATTTCATTTCGGTGTTCCCAAGTTTTGTTTTTGTTTGGCCTTCAAATTGTGGTTCTTTCACCCTTACAGAAACAACACCTGTTAAGCCTTCTCTTATATCATCGCCTGTTAAAGAAATATCAGAGTGAAGGTTTCTAGATTTAGCAAAATCGTTTATTGCTTTAGTAACTGCTGTTCTAAGACCTTCTTCGTGAGTCCCTCCTTCAAGAGTATGTATGTTGTTTGCAAAGCTTTTTATATTTACGTCGTCTTCGTTTTTCCACTGCATTGCAACTTCTATTTCTGAGTCCTTACTTTGATCTGAAAATGAAATTGTTTTTTCATGAAGAACCTCAAACCCCTCATTTAAATAATCAACAAAATCAACTAAACCACCTTTATAAAAGAACTGTTCTTTTGTTGCTGGTTTTACTCTGTTGTCAGTTAGGTTAATCTTGAGGCCTTTGTTTAAAAATGCTGTTTGTCTCAATCTTTCCGAAACAATGTTGTATTCGAAAACCTGTGTTTCATCAAATATTTCTGGATCAGCCAAGAAGTTTATTTTTGTTCCTGTTTTTTTGGAAGCTTTTCCTTTTTTAATTTTTGAAGTGGGCTTTCCGTAATCAAAATTTTGATTCCATACATGTCCGTCCCTTTCTACTTCAACCTTCACAAAAACAGAAAGTGCGTTTACTACCGAAATACCAACTCCATGTAGACCGCCGCTTACTGTGTAGGCTCCTGACTCAAACTTTCCTCCAGCATGTAGTGTTGTTAAGACGGTTGTTAGGGCAGATTTTTTTGTTTTAGGGTGGGGCTTTACGGGTATTCCGCTTCCATTATCTTTTACTGTGACTGAGCCGTTTTTTTCAAGCATTACATCAATTTGAGTACACCTTCCCGCCATTGCCTCATCAACAGAGTTGTCCACAACTTCCCAAATTAGATGGTGGAGGCCGTTTGGTCCGGTCGAACCAATATACATTGCTGGTCTTTTTCTTACCGCTTCTAGACCTTCTAAGACCTTTATGTCTTTAGAATCATAGCTTTTTGAATCTTTTTTTGGCACGGATCTCCTAAGATACGCTTCTTTTTTATATTAAGTACAGCCCCTTGCTGAACTCTTATTTTAGTAGAAATACGTTATTATTGTTGGCTATTTTGCAATTCAACACGTATAGAATTCACCGAAAATCCAAGCTTTTTTTCTATATTGTTGATTATTTTTAGAGACTCCAGTTCGATTATGTCTTTTAGTCTTTTTGAATCCACATAAATTACAAGGATATCATTAATTACTGGTCCTGAAGATATTTCGTCCTTCCAGGGGTAGGAAGAGTTGTTAAGGTGATTTTTAACCTGTTCTGATTTTTTAAAATTTATTCCAAAACTGTTTTCTTCAGTGTTTATTTTTTCAGGTCCACTTGCTTGTTTCACGAGGCTCTTACTGGCATTAAGAGATATTTATAGTTCTCTGATTCTCCTTGTACTACTACGGGTTTTTCGTTTCCAGAGAATCTAATGTAAACCTTGTTGCCTTCTAAAACTTCGATTCCTTGAATTAAGAAATTCGGATTGAAAGACATTTGAAAGCCGTTTATATCCCCTGTTTCAACACCAAGAATTTTTATATTTAAGCTTTCGTTTCCACCACCAACGTCTTTATTAAGTGTGGTGATTGTTAATTTTTCGTTGTTTTCAAAAATAAAGGTTACAGGTATATACCCCTCAGCAACGACGGTAGATCGATCAAGACTTTCTAATATTTCTTTCTTGTCAATCTCTGCTGTAAACAGTGTTTCTTTTGGAAAAAGGTTTTGATATTCTGGAAAAGTTCCTTCTACTTTTCTTAATGAGGCGAAATATTTTTCATTAAAAAAGTAAAGATCTTTTTCGTTTGAATTAATGTTTAGTGTTTCTTCTTCGTTTTCAAAAAGCCTAATTACTTCGCTTAACGATTTAAATGAAATAATTCCCACATCGTTTATTGGGAAGTTGCTAATTTGTTGTGTAGCTAATCTATAACTGTCTGTTGCTGCTAGTTCTGTTTTTTCGTCTTGGTTGTTGAAATAAACACCTGTTAATACCGGTCTTCCACCCTCTGGGGTAGAAGCAATACCTACGTTCTTCAACGAATCAAACAACTCTGAAACCAACACTTCTTGTGTTTGTTCGTCTTTTTCGTGTTTTTTCAAGAATGCTTCTGGATAGTCCTGGTCTTCTAGTTTTCTTAAAGTGAAGTCTAATGATTTAGTTTCTATTTTTAATTCACTTCCAACATCAGAAAATACAACCTCTCCTTCAGGAAGTTTTCTTACAATTTCTGATAGTTTATTTGAATTAACAAGACATTTTCCTTCAACATCTACATCAACAACTATCTTTGACTTAATTGTTATATCCAGATCAGAACCGATAACCTCTACAAAACCTTCTGACGCGTGAAGATAAAGACCCGTTAGAGCGGGTGTTGAAGGTCTAGGGTTAACAACTCGAGAAACGGAAGAAACCACTTCCTTTAATACGCTTGTTTGTGTTTTAAACTTCATATTTAATCTTTTATAAATTTAATAGTAATAAGAACGTCTGACATGTATAAACAGAAAAAAAACCAATTTACAAAAAGGATTTTAGAGGAATAAAAAGACAACAAAACCGACAAAGAATCAACCAACCTCTTTAATTGAGAGTGAACTGTCGAAATTGTTTATTTCTTTGACAACTAAAGGTGAGTCTTTAGATTTATCAATATAGCTTAAAACCGTTGAGTGGCTTCTACCACCAAGATATAAACCTATTTGATTTAATGATAGATCTGTATGTTTCCTTGCCAAAGATGCAAAAAGCCTCCTAGACTCATTAACCCTCGATGTTCTGTTTTTTGACGATATGAGTTTTTTATCAACTTGAAAAACCTTTGAAACGTAATCTAATATATGATCAGGACCAATAGACTCTACAAATCCGGACTTAGAAACAGAAATCAACTCCTTAATATAATCGAAATTACCCTTTCCTGTTTGTTTATTTATTAAGAGTTGGTTAACAATTCCGTTTATGTCTCTAAAACTATCGACCCTTAACCCACTTATTTTTTTAATTTCTTCCTTAGAAAGCAAATAACCGCCTTGTTCAACATTTGCTTTCTCAATCGCCTTAAGAAACATTTCTTCATCAGGTTTTTCAATGTCAGTAACTAAACCGTTTAAAATTCTTGAAATTAGGCGATCTGGAAAGCCTAAAAGTTTATTTGGTTTTTGATCTGAAACTAAAACAACCGCTTTCTGATTGTTTAAAAAATAATTAATAGTGTGGAAAAGCTCCTCTGAAACACCCTTTTTACCCATAAAAAACTGAATATCATCTACCAGTAAAATATCGACAGACCTTATTTTTGATTTAAATATATCTATATCTTTATTTTTTATTCCTTGAATATATGAATCTAAAAAAGATTCAGAATCAATATAAAAAGAAGAGGAGTGAGCTTTTTCAATAGTTTTTAGAAGGTGTGTTTTACCAACCCCTGGAGATCCATAAACAAAAAGAGGGTTAAAACGTCCACCAGGATCTTTAACAACATTTTTTGCTGCTGTTACTGAAAGATTATTAGAGGATCCGACAAACATCTCATCAAAAACAGATAAATCAGTCTGAACTTTTTTTATCTCTTCTTGATTTTCTAATAGATCTTCATTTTTTTCTTCAAATTCATGGGTTTGAAGGTCTTTTTTCATATTCTTATCCAAAATAAAAACACATTCTTTAAATCCCGTGCTTATGTTGAATGTTTTTTTGATTTTTTTATATAGTTTTTTCTCAATTGATGATTTTACAAAGTCTGATCCTACGAAAATACTTAAAGACTCATTGTCAATTTCAAAATTTACTTGTTCTAACCAATATCTTTCAGTTTTAGATAAATCTAGTTTGTGTATTTCAGATTTAAACTCTTTAAGTAAATTACTCATTCTGAACAATCTAACTAAATTCCTTCGTAAATCATAGAGTGGCAAAAACATATTAATTTTTAGAAAACAAACACACACCAACTAAAAACCTAATGATTGTTGAGTTTATTAGAGGAAATAATAAGAAAGATAATAAGTGAATTTCAGATTATAAAACCTAGTTAGTTTTGTTTTCGCGAAGATAGTTTTGTTTTCGCGAACTTTTAAATTAAATATTAATTTACTTTGTTTAAATAATTTTTTAATATATTGTGTTTAAACAGGAAGAAAAATGAAAAGAACTTATCAACCTAGTAATAGAAAAAGAAGTAGAAAACACGGTTTTAGATCGAGAATGAGCACCAGAGCTGGTAGAGAAATTCTTAAAAGAAGAAGAAGAAAAGGTAGAAAAACACTTTCTGCATAAGCTTATTGGTTAGATTTACTGCACTGAATAAGAAAAATGATTTTTTCAGACTGAAAAAAGAAACAAATTGTTTTACTGAAAGAGGATTAAGGGTTTATATAGAGAAAAACCAAGAAAAAGTTTCAAGACTTGGTATAAGCATCTCAAGTAAGCAGACAACCGCAGTAGAACGTAATAAATTTAAAAGAAGGATTAAAGAGGCAGTTAGGGGTTTAGAAGATAAAGAAAGTTTTGATATTTACATTATTGGATCGAAAAAAAACTTAAATTTAAAGATTTTAGAAATACAAAAAATAATTTCTTCTCATCCCAAACTAATTAAAAAATGAAGATAACAAACATTTTGTTTACAGTGTTTCGTTCACTGCTTGGACTCTTTGGCATTGGTCAGGGAAATTGTTTATATTACCCAACTTGTTCAAGCGCGATAAGAGAAAGCTTTGAAAATAAAGGTTTAATTAGGACCCTCCCTATTTTTGTAGAAAGGATTTATAAGTGTAATCCCGTATATAGAAAGTTTGGTAAAAATTGGCAATAATTGAACCTTTCGCACTAGCTATTGGCTTTTTGCTTTCATTTGTTTACGGATATGTCCCTTCATATGGTATTTCCATAGCCATTTTGACGGTCATAATTAATATAATTATTTTCCCATTAACCCTTAGACAAACAAGGTCCACTAAAAGAATGCAAGATGTTCAACCTGAGCTGAAAAAGCTACAGAAAAAACATAAAGACAATAAAGAAGAATTAAACAAAGAAATAGCAGCTTTTTACAAAGAAAAAGGAATCAACCCACTTGGTTGTGTTGTTCCTTTATTAGTACAAATGCCAGTTTGGTTTGCTTTGTTTAGGGTGTTGAGAGAACCGCTCTTATTTATACCAAAATCTGAATCTTTATTTTCAGATCTAGAAAACAATATAAATATTCTTTTCTTTAACATGGATCTTCAAATACCTGCATCTGAAATATCAGGATGGGTAGAAAGAGTTCCATACATTGTTCTTATTTTAATGGTTGTTGCAACCGCACTATTTCAACAACAACAAATTACAAAGAAACAAGGAAAAAGCGACAACCCACAAGCACAGCAAATGCAAATGATTGGAAAGGTTATGCCAATATTTTTCGGGTTCATTTCATGGACTTTGCCATCAGGTCTTGTCGTATATTTCTTAACAGGAAATATTTTTAGAATTGGTCAACAAGCCTTAATTATTCGTATAGAAGATAAAGAGGAAACAAGTGACAAAACTGAAAAAGAGAATGAAGAGAACGAGGAAACACCAAAAACCAAGCAGCAAGAAGACCCTCGCAAAAACAGAAAAAAAAGAAGGAGAAAATAATGTCAGACAAATGGGTAGAGGTTGAAGCAAAAACCATTGATGATGCAATTAAAGCAGGTTTGAAAGAGCTTAATTTAGAGGATGCAACTGAAGCCAACATAAGTATTTTACGCGAACCTGAAGGCGGAGTTTTTGGGGTCGGAGGGACAAAAGCCCTTGTAAGAATCTCAGTTAGATCTGGATTTAAAAACAATAACTCAAGACAATACAAACAAAGGAACAAAAGAGACAGCAGAAAAAGAGAAAAAAGAAGCTATGAGCCAAAAAAACCAAGGGTTGAAGCAGACCCCAATGAACAATTAAAGGTATCAGTTGACTTTTTACAAGGACTAATTGACTCTTTTGGGCTTGATGGAAAAGTTGAAGGGGAAGTTGAAGATAAAAATCTTGTTGTAAACGTTAAAGGAGAACAAACCGAAGCCCTTGTAGGGGAAAAAGGAATTATTATTCGGTCACTTCATGAACTAACACGAACAGCAATTCAAAGAAAAACGGGTGCTGGAACAAGACTAAGACTTGATGTGGCAGATTATGCTTTAAAAAGGAAAGAGGCTCTTACAATTTATGCTGAGAGACTTACCAAACAAATATTAGAGGACAAACAGGAAGTTATGCTCGAACCAATGAACTCTGTAGATAGAAAGACCCTTCATGATGCTGTTGCAGAAATAAATGGAATTAGATCATATTCTGAAGGTAGAGAGCCATATAGATCAGTAGTTTTTGCACCTAGTAGCAACGAAGAAGAATGAATTTTGAACCCCAGATACCAGAGTGGGGTTTAGAAGACTTTAAAAAACATCAAGATAAATTATTTGAATATCATGAATGGCTAAAAAATACTGCCATAAAAACGGGTTTAATTAGTAAAAAAACAGATCAATTTATTTGGGATGAATTTATAATTCACTCACTTTATTTTGCAAAATTAATTAAAAAATTCAAAAATTTAAGTGAATGTGAAATTATTGATCTTGGGACAGGAGCTGGAATACCTGGCATACCCATCTCAATTGTAAACAAAACAAATGTTTCATTAGTAGACAACAAACAAAAAAGAATATATGAGCTGGAAAGATTAGTGAAGATATTAAATTTGAACAATGTTAAACCCATAAAAAAAGATGCAAAAACAATTCTAAAAGATGCAAAAAACTCAATAATTGTAATGAGATGCTATGTTTCAACCTCTAATATTCTGAAAACGTTAGAAAAAAAACAACTCAAAGATAATAATTTGATCGTATTTGTCTCATCTAGCTCAAAATCGTCAGAAATGTTTAATACAATGTTTCACGTGAAACAAGAAAAGTTTCTTATAAATAAAAATAATTTTCGTTATATAGATGTTATAACTGATATGTGAAATCTTTATCCATATTATGTCAAAAGGGCGGTGTTGGAAAAACGACTATTGTTGTAAATATTGCAAAAATATATTCGAACAATGGAATAAAAACACTAATTATTGATTTAGATCCACAAGGTAATACGTCAACGTATCTTGATTTTGATAAACAAAATAAATCAATACTTACTTCACAGGAACTTATGGAAGGAAAATTTGAAAAAGAAATCGCTTTTCTTAGTGATAATTTAGCCTTAATTCCCTCAAATGAATCAATTCTAAAATTTAATAATGAAAAAATAATCGGAGGTTCAGTTCTAGAAAAGGCTCTGCAATCATCCGTTTTTAAAGATTTTGATATAGTAATTTTTGATACACCTCCAACAATGAGTTCACTTGTACAAGAAGCATTGTGTGCTTCTGATTTCTATTTAATACCAACAAAACCAGAATTTTTAGCAATAGAAGGAGTTTCTCAAGCAATGTCTTTTGCAAAAGAAACAATTTCAAAACAAATAAAAGTTAACCCCGTTTTCCTAGGGGTTGTATTAAACCAAATAGAAAGTGGAAGATCAAGCTATCTTGATTTTGAAAAAGAACTCGAGTATTTGTTGGCAGATAAACTCTTAAATACAAAAGTTTCAAGCTCGGCAGATGTTGCTGATAGCCCATATTATTTAAAAACCGTTGAAGATTTTACCAATGACAACAAATCGAAAAAAGAGTTTTATCAATTAGCTAATGAATTATTAGAAAGGATGAATATTAATGAAAAGATCATTGAGCAGTCTTATAACTGATACAAATGTAAGAGAATATAAGGTAAGAGAAATAAATGTCCAAAATATTAGTGAGAGCAATTCTCAAGCAAGAACAACATTTGACGAAAATAAACTAAATGAGTTAAAAAATTCAATCAAAAAAAATGGCTTACTTCAGCCACTAATTGTTCAAGAAGTGGAGCCAAATAAATATAAGTTAATTGCTGGAGAGAGAAGATTGAGAGCATCAAAAATGGTCGGCCTAGAAAAAGTACCCTGTCTCATAAAAGACATAAGTGAGAGAGACGCAGCAATTGTTGGCCTGGTTGAGAACATTCAAAGAGAAAGATTAAACCATATTGACGAAGCAATGGGTTATAAAGAAATATCAGAAAAATTCAATCTAAGCCCTGAAGAAATAGGACTATTGGTTGGTAAAAGTAGAGCACACGTTTCTAATATTCTACGTTTAACAAATTTAAGCAACACAGTTTATCAAGCTCTAAAAGAAGAAAAAGTCTCAATGGGGCAAGTACGTCCACTCATTAATTTAGAATATAATTTACAAAACTCTATTCTAAATGAAATTATTTCCCTGAAGCTTTCAAGTAGGGCGGTAGAAGATAAAGTAAGAGATCTTAGTAGTGAGAAAATTTCTGATCAAGAAGTAACTCACTATAAAAACTTTTTTGAGGACAAAACAGGATCAAAAGTAAAAATAAATAAAAGCAAAGAAAAGTATAAGTTATCTTTTACCTTTGATTCAAAAGATAAGCTTGATAAGTTTGTTAATAAAATAAATTAGTTTTCAAATTGATTCTTTAAAGAATCAACCAATGATTGTATTAAACTATCAATTTCTAATTTTTGGTAAAATTTACCATTTATGACGATTCCAACTGATTTTGTTTCTTTAAGAATGTTTGAGGACTTACCTATTGATTCAATTTTTAAAGTTTCAGATAAATGTTCTGCAACTTTTTTTCCAACAACACTCTCAGAAAACCTTCCTTTAAAGAAATTAACTGATTCTTCTTCTGAGTTATTAAATGAAACAAACAAAGTGGGTTGAAGATTGTTAATATATTGAATTTTATTTTTAAGGTTTAGTTCTTCATTAATTTCTGATGCAAATATTGAAATAATTCCATGATTTATGCAACTCTTTTTTATCTGATCATAAAATTTTATTTGTTCTTTATAACTTCCTAAATTTGGAACATCAAAACAAACATTAAAACCTATTGTTCCAGTAGTAAGGTTTGGTGAAATTGACTTTATTGCTTCGTTTAATGAGATCTCTTGACCAGGCCTTACCAAATTTCTAATTTCATAAACAGTATTAAGCCCAACCACCCCATCAATAGTTAAGCCTCTGTTTTCTTGGAATCTTGTTACAGCTTCAACAACAGAATTTGAATATATTCCGTTGATTGGTTCGGAATAAAAACCCATTCTTGATAAAAGTTCTTGGAGTTCTTCAACATCTGAACCATAAAGTTCTTTAGTATTAAAACTTAATATTCTGTCTCCAAGTTTGTATCCAAAATTAATGAGCTCTTTCCAAAGATCTTCTTTATTTTTTATGTTTTCTAAATTATTGTCATCGACAAATATTTCAACAACTGTTTTTAATTCGTTAACATCCTGATTGGTTGAGTAGCCAACATAATTTAATTTATTTTTCAAGTCTTCAACTTCTTCATTCGATAAGTTATCAACAATAGAAGATAAATCAAATTTAATTTTCAAGCCACCTTTCAGCATCAATTGCTGCTTGGCATCCGGTACCGGCTGCAGTTACGGCTTGTCTATAAATTGAGTCAGCAACATCTCCTGCTGCAAAGACACCAGGGACACTAGTACTAGTAGCAGTAGTAGACCCAGTTTTTATATATCCTTTTTCATCAAGCTCTAGAAATCCATTTAAAAAACTTACATTTGGTGTGTGTCCTATAGCTATGAAAACTCCATCAATTTCTTTTTCTTCAATTTCGCTTGTTTGACTATCTTTGAGAAGAACAGATGAAACTTGACCATCACCTTTAATTTCCACAACTTCTTTGTTCCATAAGACATCAATTTGGTCATGACTAAGTACCCTGTCTTGCATAATTTTACTTGCTCTAAATGAATCTCTTCTGTGGACAACAGTTACATTTTTTGCGAATTTAGTTAGAAATAAAGCTTCCTCCATAGCTGAATCTCCTCCACCAACAACTATTACATTTTTATCTTTGAAAAAGAAACCGTCACAAGTCGCACAAGCCGAAACACCATGTCCTTGTAGCTCTTTTTCTCCCTTTATATCAAGCCAGTTCGCCGATGCTCCAGATGAAATAATTACAGTTTTGAACTCATAAGTATTTTTCGAAGTTGTTAGCTTAAATCCATTTTCAATCTTTTCTATTGAATCTACAGTCTCAGTTAAAATTTTTGTTCCAAACCTTTCGGCTTGATTTTTAAATACCTGCATCATTTCAGGACCCATAATTCCTTGATCAAAACCTGGATAATTTTCAACATCTGTAGTGAGCATTAACTGTCCACCAGACTCTAACCCTTCAAACAAGACTGGTTCTAGGTTGGCCCTTGCAGCATAAATTCCAGCTGTATACCCAGCAGGACCAGAACCAATTATTGCTAAATCATCCATTTTTTTTCTTTCTGTAACTATTCAATGACAAAATCATAAATACTAAGCCGAGTGCACCCATTGCAAATCCAGTAGGGTTAACGCCTAGTAAAAGACCAAGTCCTTGCATAATCTTTAATATTCCTGAGAATAAAAATATTACTGCAGTGATTAATAATACAACAAGTAGCAAACCTAAAGATGCAAAACCAGTAAGTCTTTTTACAGGTCGAACAATAAGATCTTTTACACTTTTTATTAAGCTCTCAACCGATTCAACAAAGCTATCTTCTTCCATAAGTTAATCATAAGCTATGTAAAACTATTCATGAAGTTTTCATAATTACAAGCTTCCTTGGTGAAATCTCGAATTTGTTTTTTTTATATAGATTTAGAGCTGCAATATTGTCGCTTTGGGTATTAAGTTTCATATTTATAAATTTTTTTTCAACAGCAAAATTAATTACACAATTAAGTAAATTATTTCCAAGACCCGATCCTTGAGAGCTCTTTACTATTCCTATTCGTTGAAGATAAGTAAACTTTCTAGTCTCTCCTAAAATTGCATAACCATCAAGGTTATTTTCGCCTCCACTTTTAAATAAATAATTGTTGTTACAGCTCTTCATAGTTTCCTCAAGACTTGATTTAGAATTTTTCCAATAATCTTCAAATATTTTATGATCTAATTCAAGCAAATATTCTATATCTTTATTTTCAAGTTTTTTAATTTCTATATGTTTATTGTCATTCGGATATCTGTAGTTTGAATTTCTTAGGTTCAATACACAAACATTTAATTTATGATTGATGGTCCATCCTGATTTAATCCAGGGTTTAATTGAATTTTCATTTACCATTGACGAACTAAAACTAATGTTTGAATTTTTTGATATTTTTAATATTTTTTTTAAAAGACCCTCTCCTCCGTAAATTTTTTGGAACAAAATATCATTAACAAATTCATTAATACTCCTTGTATAAAAAATTCCGTTGTAAAAGTAATGAATTTTTTTATTTTCTGTTGAATACATATTTTAAAATTTTTTTATCTTCTTCATATGCTAATAATTTATAGGCCTCTTCAAAGGGAACAATGGCAATCTCCTCTATTTCATCATCAGGCTCTTTTGAGAAACTTTCAACAACATTCATTTCATAAAACCAGACAGTTTTTTTGACTGGTTTACCATCTTTTTTTATCTCATAACGGGATTCTGCAATAGGTTTTTTTCCAACAGCAGAAACTTTAAAACCAGTTTCTTCATAAACCTCTCTTTCTGCAGCTTTTGTTGGTGTTTCTTTATCGTCTAAATGACCTTTTGGATAACCCCAAAATCCAGAATCGTAATCACCCGCATATTCTTCACTTAATCTATTTTTTACAAGCAGTATCTTGTCGTCAATTAAAACGATGCCACCAGCTGCAAAATCAACTTCTGAATTCATACTTTATTGTTTCTATACATCTTCTAAGCTATCAATATGGTACCAACAACTCTAATAAACCGAATTGAAGAGAACCCATTTTTAATGGAACTGTCCACATTATTTAATGACAATCAATTTAGTTTCTACTTAGTTGGGGGTGCTGTCAGAGATTTTATTTTGGATATCGACACAAAAGATTTTGATTTTACAACAAACGCAACGCCTGAAGAGTCAAAAAAATTACTGGAGGATAATAATTATAAGACCACAAGTATTGGTATAAAGTATGGAACAATTGAAACAGCCTTGGAGGATTTAACTGTACATATTACGCAATTCAGGAGCGATATATACAATGAAAACTCTAGGAAACCAGAAATAACAGACTCCAAAGATATTAATGAAGATTTAATTCGAAGAGACTTTACAGTTAATGCAATTGCATTTGATATTGAGCAAAATGAATTAATTGATCCATACAACGGACTTAAAGATCTTTCAGAAGGAAAACTAAAAACACCTGACAATCCAAATCAGTCGTTTTCAGATGATCCACTAAGAATGATTAGACTATGTCGATTCATAAGTACTCATGGTTTTGCTCCTGATAATGAAACATTTAAATCAATACAACAAAACATTGAAAGAGTAGAAATTGTAAGTAAAGAGAGAATAAGAGATGAGTTTTCAAAATTAGTAACTGGAGATAATGTAGCAATGGGAATTCAGGCACTAGTTGAGAGCAATTTGATTGATTATATTATTCCTGAAATTAGAGATTTAAAAATTGAAGTTGATCCCAACCACCATCATAAAGACGTCTACGAACATACTTTACAAGTAACAAGCAAAGTATCATCTGATCTAATCTTAAGATTGGGTGCGTTATTACATGATATTGCAAAACCAGCAACAAAAGGTATCGATAACGGAAAGGTTCACTTTAGGCATCACGAGGTTGTGGGTGCAAGAATGACAAAAGAAATACTATCAAAACTAAAATATCCAAAAAAATTGATTTCGTCAGTTGCTTTATTAGTAGAAAATCATTTAAGACCTCATACTTACAAAATGGGTTGGACTGACTCAGCAGTAAGAAGATATATTATTGATGCTGGAGACGTTCTTGATGAACTAAATGAATTGGTGAGATGCGATGTTACAACAAAAAACAATGACAAAGCTGAAACAATATATAAATATCTTGATGATTTAGAAAAAAGAATAAAAGAAGTTAAAGAAAAAGAAGAACTTAAGAAGTTGAGACCTCCAGTGGATGGAAATGAAATTATGAAAATTTTAAAAATTGAACCAGGACCATCTTTAGGAAAAATTATGGAATCGTTGTATGAACAAAGAATTAATGAAGGTGAAGTATCAAAAGAGGAAGCAATCAAATTAGCCAAAGAAGTTTATAAAAAACTTTAATTGTATAAATATCCAAAATAATGTATATTTATACAAATGTCAAAATCAACTTTACAAAGACAAAAATTAATTGCTGATTTAATCGAAGAAGGAAAAATTACTTCCCAGAATCAATTAAAAGGAATATTGAAAAAAGAAGGTATCTCAATTACTCAAGCTACCCTCTCTAGAGACCTAACAGAAATTGGAGCAAGTAAAAAAAGAGATTCAAATAATAATTTGAAATATATTCTTCCAAAAGACGATGTAAATAATGCTCAAAAATCAATTGCAAAAAAAGCTTTAAGAGACTTTGTTTTAAGTGTCGAACCAGTTTCTAACCAGGTAATTATAAAAACAACAACTGCCGCTGCTCAAGTTGTTGCCGAAGCTATAGATAATCTATATGTTGATGGTATAGCTGCTTCTATTGCAGGTGATAACGTTGTGTTAATCATTTCTTATGGAAATAAAGAGGCAATTTTAATTTCAAAATTACTCGATTCTTATTTGATATAAAAATCTACTAGCAATTTTCTACCCATCTACATTATCCTTATTTGAATGATGGAATTATCTAAATTTAATAGAGAAAACCTTTCAAAAAAAATAACTGAAGGAGCTGTTCTCTTACATGGGAATAATACTGTTTATAGAAACAATGATGTTGCTTTCGATTTCAGGCAAGATTCAAACTTTCATTACCTAACAGCTTGGCCTGAGCCATTTGCACATGCAATAATCATCATTAAAGATAAACAACCCGATCTTTATATGTTTGTTCAGGATAGAAATGTTGAAATGGAAACCTGGGATGGAAAAAGATTTGGACCAGAGGGTGCAAAAAAATATTTTGGCGCAACAGAGGCATTTACTTATGATGATTATGAAAAAATAGCCCCTAAATTACTTTCGGGAATACAAGATATTTATTGCGACTATTCAAATGAGATTTTTGAAAAATATGATAAAAAAATAATAAATCAGGCAACACCATACGACCAAAGAGGAGCTAGTTTGAGTGATGCATCAATAAGACCGCTTTCTCCAATACTTTCTGAGCTTCGACTTGTAAAAAATGAAGATGAAATCAATTATTTGAAAAAAGCTTGTGAAATTACAGTTGAAGGACACAAAGTGGCAATGCAGTACGCTCAAAAAAATATGTTTGAGTACCAAATTGAAGCAGAAATGGAAAAAACATTTTATGATCTAGGTGCTGAAAGACTTGGCTACCCCTCAATCGTTGCATCTGGAGATAACGCTTGCATTCTTCATTACTCAACAAACAGGGAAAAAGTGGACAATAGCGGTTTAGTTTTAATTGATGCTGGAGCAGAATATAACATGTATTCTTCGGACGTAACTAGAACATTTCCAATAAATGGAAAATTTTCAGCTCCACAAAAAGATGTTTATCTAGAAGTACTAAAAGCTCAAACCCTTGGGATTAATAGTGTCAACACCAAAAATACTATGTCTGATATACATAAATTAACAGTGTCATCAATTTCTCAATCATTGGTTGATTTAGGACTGGTCCCAATGGGGGTTGATGAAACAATTTCTATGATGCATTATTTCGAATTTTTTATGCATGGAACAGGTCACTGGTTAGGTTTAGACGTTCACGATGCAGGAAGTGTAGAAGAAAACAACAAGCCAAGAAAACTAATTCCAGGTATGGTTACCACAGTTGAGCCGGGTATCTATATAAGACCAAACAAACCCGAAATCGAGTTTAAATTACTTGAAAGAGACCCAAAAGAAATAAGAGAAAGAAGAAAGCTTCTTGGTATGGAAAAAGCGACAAAATTAGAAAATGAAGAAATTAAAGATGCCAAATCTATAAAGCACAAAATCCCAAAAGACCTTCTTGGAATCGGGATCCGTATTGAAGACGATATTGTCTGTACTGATGATAAGCCAATTAATTTGACTGAGGAAGCACCAAAATCTATAGAAGACGTTGAAGCAATTTGTAGTTAATTATGGTCACTCCTAGATTTGTCTACTCTGTATATGAAAATAGACTTCAAAACAAAATAAAAAACGAAAACCTTCCACAACACATTGGCCTAATTCATGATGGACATAGACGTTACGCAAGAAGGGAAAACCTTCTAACTTATGAAGTTTCTTATAGGATTGGAATGGTCCGATTTAAAGAGTGTTTAGCCTGGTGTGATGAGCTTGGAATTAATCATGTTACAAGTTGGTTACTTTCTAAAGAGAACTTATCAAGACCTGAGGAGGAATTAAATTCTTACTATCTTGTTTTAAATGAACTATTTCAAGAATTACTTATAGATGACTTAGTTGATAATTTTAAAATAAATTTTGTAGGAAGCATTGATTTACTTCCTGAATATCTTCAAAACTCAATTAAACAATTGCAAGAAATCAGAGGTGGAGGTGAAAAAATCCTTACAATTGCTTTGGGCTACGGTGGAAGGCAGGAGATAGTTGATGCCATAAAGAGCTTGCTTATAGAAAATAAAGAATTAGAAATAGATGATTTAATAAAGAGCATTAATGATGAACAAATAAGAGACCATTTGTACTCTCCTGACTCACCAGATATTGATTTGATAATTAGAACTAGCGGTGAATCAAGACTGTCTGGATTTTTACTATGGCAAAGTGCTTATTCTGAAGTTGTATTCCAAGATGTTTATTGGCCTGAATTCAGGAAGATTGATTTCCTAAGGTGTCTTAGAGAATATGTTCAGCGGGATAGAAGATTTGGTAAATGAAGATAAGGAACCTAGATAATCTTCTAAAAACTGGTTTATTTTTTTTGCTTTTATTTTTTGTTTTCGGGATTATTTATCAAGTACTTGGTGGAGGTGAGTGCATAGAACAAGAGAGAATCAACGGTTGCGTTGTACAGGATAATTTAGGGCTACCAATATCAATGATCTCTTTACTCTTATCAAGTCTTAGTTTTTTTATTTTTACTATCAAAAAATTATTTAGATACCCTCAAAACAGTTAATATTGTTTGATATGGAAATTCTCAACACTATAGAATCAATTAATTTCACAACGCTATTTATTTTGTTTATAGGGTTGAAATTTACAATTGAGACATATTTAAAATATCGAAACATAAACTCTATAAAACAAAACGAAGGAAGAGTTCCAAAAAGATTTGAAAATATTGTTAATAGTGAGGAATATAAAAAATCTACAGACTACAACCTTGACAGGTTAAAGTTTCAGATCCTTGTTTCTTTTGTAAGTATATTCATCCTATTTCTTCTAACCCTTGGGGGATTGCTTAGTTGGTTAACTCAAATTGTTCTCGGAATAACTTCATCAAACATACTAGGTGCTATTCTTCTCGGTTTTTTTATTATTATTATTTCAGAAATACTCGAAATCCCATTAGCTATTTATTCAACATTTGTGATTGAGGAAAAATATGGTTTTAATAAGACAACCAAAAAAACGTTTGTGACAGATATTTTTAAAAATCTGATTATCTCATCTGTAATATCTTGTTCAATTTATGCCGTCGTCATTGGAATAATTGAAAATTTAGGAAGCAATTGGTGGATTTTTGCTTTTGGTGCTGTATTTTCAATACAGTTGATTATTTTCTTTCTTTATCCAGTACTTATAATGCCTTTATTTAACAAATTTGAGCCTCTTGATGATGAACAATTTAAAAAACCAATAGAAAAACTTTTAGAGAAAGTGAAATTTAAAGCAAAAGGTCTTTTTGTTATGAACGCTAGCTTAAGAAGCTCACACGGCAATGCTTTTTTTACTGGCTTTGGCAACAATAAGAGAATAGTTTTTTATGACACATTACTAGAAACAATCACACCCGATGAAATGGAAGCAATATTAGGTCATGAGTTAGGCCACTATAAACTTGGACATATTAGAAAGTCACTTATTAGCTCATTAGTTTTTGGCTTCATTGGTTTTTATATTTTAAGCGAAGTTTTTAAGTCAGAAAACTTTTTTGTATCTCACGGGTTAAATGACATTACTTTATATTCCAAATTTATTCTTTTTTACCTTGTTGCTGGAACCTATACCTTTTTCACTCGACCAATTACCTCATATCTATCAAGACAAAGAGAATTTGCAGCGGATGATTTTTCTTTTAAATATACCGATGGAAAATATATGATTTCAGGTCTTCTAAAACTTACTAAAGATAATGCGAGCAACCTTACACCAGACCCTTTATATAGTTCTTATTATTATTCTCATCCTCCAATAGCTGAGCGTGTTGCAAGTATAGAGAAAAAGTTATCCGACACTTAAAACAAATAAAGCCTGAAGCGTCAATGCAACTGTAATGAATAAAAATATGTATTGGGTTTTATCACTTTGTTGATGACCAAAAAGTTTTACTGCTAGATCATGAGCTAAAACAACACTTAGCATATGGCCTAAAAGGGTAACACCTACCTGAATACTCCAAATTACTATAGGTTCGACAAAATAGTTTATAGATGGTTCTTGAGCATTAAATAAATTTAAACCAGTCCCTATGGGATCGTTCAATCGATAAAAGAATGTTTGAGATTCAAATAGTAAGAGAGTTAAATAATGTGTAACGTGATATGCAAAAGCAATAGGTAACATTGTATGTCCAAACAGGTTTGACACTTTGTTGAGCTCAAGATCAGACCCTCCGATTTTTATTGCAAAGAAACATGCAAAACGATAAAACAGAATTGTTGTTAGATTCATAAAAACGAACATCATTGTTGAGAATCCCATGTCGTTTATTCTTGATCCGAATTGTTCATACCAGAAAGTGGTTTCTCTAAGACCATCGTAAGTTACGGTACCTATCATTAAAAGTACAAAATACTCAATACCTCTAAGCCTTGCAAGATTTCCAATGTTATCAAGCAATGATCGAAAGTAAGGTCTCGAGTTGATTAGCTTCAACTTACTGTATAAATAATGAAGTAAAAGTAACGGATCAACTTCAATTAATGATTTTTTCAAAAAATATCTCAATAAATTTACGCTGATAAAAAGCAACATAAATACAACCCCAATATTAAAAGGGTTTCCAGGTTTTCTCCACACCAGCTCAAACCAGGTTAGACCAATAAACAAAACACAAGCAAAATAAACTGATTGAGGCTTGTTTGAGGAAACTGGAAAGAGATTTAAAGGATTAAATTTCGCATATATATCTCCAAACAACAGGCCAAGAACGGGAACACCAATCCATAAAAATACCCATAATATCAGTGGAGCTATTGATGTTTTGGCTGACTCATTACTAATTACACCTGGGGCAACAAGCAAAAATAAAATTAAAATGCCAAACAATTTTCCAAATAAACTTTGTTTATCGTTAAATATTTCCTCCCGATGAGAAATAATTGATTCTTTCCATGAAACCTTTAAATAAACAAAAGTAATAAGAACAACTAATGCTGAAGTATTTAGAACCATGTCGAACGGTATTGGCAAATCCCCTACATTTACTACGCCATGTCCAAGAGTTACTGGGATAATATAATCCATCTAGTGTTTACAATAAACAGATAATTTTATAAAATATGGAATAACAGGGAAATTATTATGTGTGTTATATGCAATCTAACTACTCAAGGATATGAAGCAGCTTATTTAGCTGTCGAAACCGATGCATCAGAAAGTATCATTTTACCTGTTGTAAATAGGTTATTAGATTATCACTCTTTTATGGCTGTTGACTCCATGTTGATTCAAGCTTCATTAGTTGGAATTATTCTGTAATAAACTTAGCTGCAATTTTCGCAAAGATCTGTACACTTTCCAAATAATTCAAGCCTGTGATCCTCAATCGAAAAATTAAATTTCTTTTCTAATCTTTTAATTTCTTTGGATAAAGTTCTTTCAAACTCATCACCCATTTGAATATCTATAATTTCTCCACAATCACTACAAAACAAATGATGGTGATGGGAGTCATCCTCAAGTAAAAGCTCAACAACAGTTGCATTTTCTGGATTCGTAAATTCATTTAATATATTTATTTTTTTTAAATCATTTAAAACCCTGTAGAGAGTTGATTTTGCAACTTTATTTTTTAGCTTTAGCTGAAGTTCATCTACAGTTAATGGATTGTTATTTTCAAGCAACGCCTCGATAACCAGAATCCTTGGATTAGTAACTGAAACTTTATGATCTGATAATATTTGTTTTGAATCTTTCATACGCAATCAATTATACAGAATTTATGAAAAATAAAAAATGAGAATAATTCTCATTTATTCTTGACAATTATCTAATTGAGACTTAATCTCATTTATTGAAACTAGAAGGAGAATCTTGAATAACAATAAATTTTTTAAATTTGGTGTGATAGCACTTTCTATTGTGTTAATCGCATGCACCGGAGGGTCTGAAGCTGGATGTCCAGAACTGGGAGATAGAAATCTCAATGTTGTAGCCACTACTCCTATGATGGGTGAATTTGTTGATCAAGTAGCTGGGGATAATGTAAATCTTACAGTATTAATGCCACCCGAAGCAGATCCACATACTTATGAACCTGCCCCTCAAGATGCAGGAACAATTGCTGATGCCGATCTCGTTTTCTATACAGGTTTAAAATATGAACCCGCAGCTGTAGTAAAACTATTGGAAAACTCAGCATGTAGTCAAAATATTCTCGCTGAAATTGGTGAAAACGTTTTTCCAATAGAATTTAAAGAAGGTGGGCATGATGATCATGGTGATGAAGAAGGTCATGATGATGAAGAAGGTCATGATGAACACGAAGGTCACAATCACGGCGCATATGACCCTCATTTCTGGTTTGACCCAGGTAGAGTTGTATATGCAGTTGAATATATTGAATCAAAATTATCTGAATTTGATCCAGAAAATCAATCTGAGTATCAATCTTCATTAACAACCTATAAAACCGAATTGAGCGGTTTATCAGGTCAAGTTTCTGATTTATTATCAACAGTACCCTCACAGAACAGAAAATTAATTACAACACATGAGTCCCTTGGATATCTAGAGGCTAAATTTGGATTAGAGGTTTTATCAACCATCATTCCAGATGTAGACTCTGCAAATGAAATATCACCATCTCAATTAGTTGATGTAATTGATGTTATTGAAGACAATAATGTAAAAGTCATTTTCATTGAAGCTGAAGCCCCATCAGTTTATGCAGAAACAATTGTTACAGAAACGGGTATTAAAGCTGTTGAAGGATTGTGGGTTGAAACCTTGAAAGAGGGCCAGTCCTATGCCGACTTTTTAATAAGTGCTGTCGAATTAATTGTAGAGAATTTGAAAAATGCTGATTAAGTTGACTTTAGGTGACTTTCATTAACTTAAGAGACGTATCCAGTTGAACAATATTGAAAAAAATAGTTTTAATGATACAGCAATCATTGTTTCAGATGGTTGCTGTGTTCAAATTGGTAATGCTCAGGCTTTAGATGACGTAACTTTTTCTATTGAAAAAGGAAAAAAAGTAGCTGTAGTTGGGCCAAATGGCGGAGGTAAATCCACTTTATTTAATGCTATTGCTGGTTTAGTTCCTATCGTTGATGGGTCACTTAAGATTAAAGGAATGAACCCCCAAGATGCGAAAGGATCAATCAGCTATGTTCCCCAAAAAGATTTTCTGAATAAAAATTTTCCTCTTTCTGTAAAGCAAGTTGTAGAAATGGGTTTAATCCAGAAAGATTCATTAAATTTATTTTCTAGAAAAAAGATAAATAAAAAAATTAAAGAAGCTCTAAAAAACGTAGGACTCATTGAGAAAATAAATGAAAATATAAATAATTTATCCGGAGGTGAGTTTCAAAGAGTATTAATTGCGAGGGGATTAGCTCAGGATGCTGATATTTTACTACTAGATGAAGCTTTCAGTGCGGTTGATGTTGGTGCTCAGGAAGATATCATGAATCTAATAAGTGATATCAATTTAGATGGTAAAACTATTTTGATTGCCACACATGACATCAACAACCTTGAGGAAAAATTTGATGAAGTATTATGTCTAAATAGGCATTGCTGTGCTTATGGAGACCCCTCAGAAGTACTGACTGAAGAAGTAATTGAAGAAATGTATGGTTCCCATAACGAAATGTTTAAATTTCATACTCCAGAAAGTCATAGTAAAAATAATGATTGAGATTCTGACTGAGCCATTTCAATATGAATTTATGATCCGCTCAATTGTAACCGCTACTGCATCTGGGGTAATGCTTTCTTTATTAGGACCTTTTGCAATAAACAGAAATATGGGGTTTATGGCAGACGCAATGGCTCATGCAACCCTACCGATCATTGCAATTGGAGTGTTCTTTGGTTTTAGTATTTCCGAATTAGGAGTTCCCGCTTCAATACTAATTGCAATTTTTCTTGGATATATAATTAAAAATTCAAATATTGGTGAAGATACTTCTATAGGAATTATTTTTTCATCTTTTTTTGCTCTCGGATTTGTTTTGATATCCATTCTTGATGTCACTATAAACTTAGAAGATTTACTTTTTGGACAAATACTAGCAGTTAGTAGTTTTGATGTTGGAATAGTCGTATCAATGTGTGTTGGTGTAGTTAGTCTTGTAATTATCTTTTTTAAACAATTATTGTTTTATTCTTTTGATCCTGTTGGAGCAGAAGTTAAAGGTTTAAATATAAATTTTTTAAATTATTTATTTCTGATAATTTTATCTGTATCGATTGTTGCATCTCTCCAGACAGTTGGAATAATTTTGGTACTCAGTATGTTACTTATTCCAGCAGCAGCATCAAAACTGGTAACCAATACGTTCGTTACATCAATATTTGTGAGTATATTCTTCGGGATTACCTCATCCGTTACAGGTCTATATTTGTCTTACTTTTTGAATTTGCCATCGGGACCAACAATGTCATTGGTTGCAACAGGTATTTTTATTCTTTGTTTTTTTGTTAGCAAATTAAAAAAAGTTAAAATTTAGTAGTTTTATGTACTCAATATGGGTTGAATCCTCTTCAGAACAATTATCAGAGATAAAAAAAATAATTAGAACTCTCTCAGATTATGAAGGTAAAGAATACTTTGAGCCCCATGTCACACTGGTGACAAATTTAAGTACAAAAGACACAGCCAAGGATGTATTTGAAAACATAACAAAAAAAAGATTTGATATTACATTTGATACAATTCAGGAGGGAACAACATATTTTCAGAGACTTTTCTTAACATCCACAGATAATACAAATTTTCAAAACTCAATAATCGATATAGAGGGATGGCCGAGTCTATGGATTCCTCATCTGTCACTTTATTACGGGAACGAGTTACCAAAATCTTATCCTTCTAAGGACTTTGACAACCTCATTCCCGTAACTATTACGTTTGATACATTAGTACTGTCCGAAACAGGCCCTTTAGTATCTGAGTGGAAGGAGATAACCACCACAATTCTGGGTTGAGCCCGGAGATCTAATTTCAGTGACAGTAATAAAAAAACCGGGCTGCGCCCGGTTTAATAACTAACTAACAGGGGCACCTACTTATGTAGTTGTCCACCAATGCCAGTTAATTACATTTTTCATATTTATTAAGATACCAAATTAAACTTAAGAAACAAAATTCATTTAAGTATATTTTTTATTTCTCCTATTCTCTATTAGGTGGAAAACATAATACAAGCTACAAAGTTAACAAAAGTATACGGAGAAAAAGAAACCAGCGTTACAGCACTTGATAATATAGATGTCCAATTTAATGAAAACGAATTTACGGCAATAATGGGTCCTTCTGGATCGGGAAAGTCGACGTTACTTCATTGCTTAGCTGGTTTAGACAGACCAACATCAGGTCAAATTCTTCTTAAAGATCAAGATATATCAACTTTAAATGATAAACAATTGACAAAAATTAGAAGAGACAGTTTTGGTTTTGTATTCCAAGCATTCAATTTAATACCAACCTTGACAGCTGAAGAGAATATCACTTTACCAGCATCTATCGCTGGTAGAAAACCAGATATGGACTGGATTAAACAAGTTGTGGAAACAGTTGATATATCTGACAGACTAACTCATAGACCTAATGAGCTATCTGGTGGTCAGCAGCAGAGAGTTGCTGCGGCTAGAGCAATGGCAACAAAACCAGAAGTTATCTTTGCAGATGAACCATCTGGAAACTTAGACTCTAAATCAAGTAAAGAGCTCTTAACGTTCATGAAGTCTGTTGTTGAGGAATTAAATCAAACAATAATCATGGTTACTCACGACCCGTACGCTGCCTCTTATGCAAGTAGGGTAATTATGTTAAAGGATGGAAGCATTGCTAGTGATTTAAATCAACCAACCCAAGAAGAAATTGTTGCAGAGGTTACAGCATTAACAAATATCTGATGTTTGGATTTACAAAACGCCCACTTTTTCTGATTGCTTGGAAAAACTTAAAAACTTATCCAGTAAGAATCTTTTTGACTACATCCTCCATAATTCTTGGTGTTGCGGTAATCATTGCTTCAAATATTTTTTCAGAAAGTAATAAATCTGCATTTGATAATTTATTTTCAGGAATATACGAAGGGGTTGATCTAGTTGTACAACCAATACAAGAGGATTTTGCACAAGGCTTTAGCGGAGACGGAGGACAAGGGCCCATATCTTTTGAAGTTAAAAAGATTCCTGACAATAGAATTCAAGAAATAACTAATTTACCTAGCGTGAAGGCTGCATGGGGTGAAGTATTGGGTTTTGCACAATTCATAAAAATTGTAGATGGTGAAACAGTATTAATTTCTAATGGATTTGCTCCTACATTTGGTGCAGCTTGGGATAATAACCCCTATGCACAGCAGTGGTCACTAGTAGAGGGGCAACCTCCAACAAATAGAAAAGAGGTAGTCATGGATGTCCTGACTGCTGAAAATCATAACTTTTTAGTAGGAGATAGAGTGACAGTTTTAGCTGGAGCAACGCCTGCATCATTTACAATTGTTGGAATAGCTGAGTTTGCTAACGTTGGAGCACCAGGTGGGGCAACTTTTGCCTTATTTGAATTTAGAACTGCCCAAGCACTTCTTGATTCAAAAGGTGAAGTAGATCTTATTAATGTAGTTATAGAAAATAATTTTGATATTAATAATGTAAAAAATGACATAACAAACTTAGATTCAGAAAACTTAAATGTAATTAATGCCCAAGAGGCTGCAGCTGAACAAGCTGATTCAATTAAACAAGGTCTTGACTTTTTCAATACAATACTTAACGTCTTTGCAGGAATAGCAATTTTTGTCGGCGCTTTTATTATTCAAAATACATTTAGAATACTTTTGCTTCAAAGAACTAAAGAATTATCTTTACTTAGAGCTCTTGGCACGTCCAAAAGACAAATTTATAGATTGGTTATATCTGAATCATTGTTTATGTCAATAATCGGATCAGGACTTGGTATCGCACTTGGAATTGGTCTAGCCGTCGCAGTAAAAGAAGGATTGCAGTATTTTGAATTTGGTCTTCCTGACGGACCCCTAGTTCTCACTACAGAGGCAGCAGTTGTTGGATTAGTTATTGGTATTACTGTTACAATTTTTTCTTCTCTACTTCCAGCTAGAAAAGCATCACAGGTTAGCCCAATGGAAGCAATCAGAGACAGTGTTTCAACACCTCAAAGAAAATCTTTACTTGTAAGACTTTTATTTGGTTCTCTAATTTCTGTAGTTGGATTTGGAGTGTTGTTTGGAGTTTTGTATGATTTTCTAGACGTTCCTACTTTATCATCTCTACAGCAAGTTGGACTTGGTGCAGGCGTAATATTTATCGGAATTTCAGTTATCACTCCATCGATAACTAAACCTTTCGTTTTCTTCTTTGATAAGATTTACAATTTATTATTTGGAATTTTAGGAAAATTAGCAACAGAAAACTCTAAAAGAACACCTAGAAGAACCGCATCTACTGCGTCAGCATTAATGATTGGACTTACGCTAATTTCATTAGCTAACGTCATAACAACCTCATTTAAAGCTCAGGCAGAGTCACTAATCAGTGAAGTTATTCTTGCCGATTACCAAGTCAGTGCAGCAAATGTTTTTGCCTCTCCAGGCATCCCAACAGGTTTGTCAGATGAGCTTCTGCAACTTGATGAAGTAACTAAGCTATCAAGAACAAGAGCTACAGTCGTTGGATTCAACGATAGGCCTTTAATACTAGGAGCTGTTGATGAGACTGTGTTTGATCTCGTAAAAACAGATGATATATCTGGTGAGAGAAAAGACTTTCTTGGTGAAAATGCAATCGGCATACTAAAACAAACAGCAGAAAGAGAAGAGCTTTTTGTTGGAGACGAAGTTGTCTTAACAATCCCCGAAGAAGGAGAAAGAACTTTTACGGTCTCTTATATATTTGACTGGACGACACAACCCCCAGCTGAATTTTTTGTTCTACTTGAAAACAACTCTTTTTTTGCAGATGAATCCTTAGATACAGAACTATATTTTAATGTTGATAAAAAGACTCCAGAATTAGAGGAAAAAATTAATGCAATTGTTGATGAATATCCAGGGGTAGAAATAAGAGATGAAGATGGTCTCGTTGAAGAAGCAAATAATCAAATTCAGCTACTTTTAAATGTAATTTACGGATTCTTATCGATATCAATCTTTGTTGCATTGTTTGGTATTACTAATACATTGTCTCTTTCTGTGTTTGAAAGGACCAGAGAAATAGGCCTTATGAGAGCTATTGGAACTTATAGAAAACAAATTAGAAGAATGATTTTCATTGAATCATCAATAATTTCAATATTTGGTGCAGCCTTAGGAACAAGTTTGGGAATATTTTTTGCATGGAGTCTTATCCAAACACTTGCAGATGAAGGTTTTACTGTATTTGCAGTATCTGTTCCACAAACAGCATTATGGATTGGAATTTCAATTATTGCTGGAGTAATTGCTGCAATCCTTCCAGCAATTAGAGCATCAAGACAGAACATTCTTCAGGCTATTTCTTACGAATAGTTTATGTTTATAAGTTGTTTAGTAAAAAATAAATATATCTTTTAAAATAAGTACATATGAAAAACGCCAATATTACTCAACTATTATCAACATTGGTTGAAATTCCCTCAATCAGTTCTCTTGATGAAAACCAAAAAGACGTCTTGGATTCAGCAAATTTTATTTCTGATCTGTTTTTGGGATTAGGTCTAAATGCTAGAGTCACATCGAGTAAAAACAGTAAACCTGCAGTTCTTGCCCAGACTGAAATTGACCCATCAAAAAAGACTGTACTTCTTTATGCACACCACGATGTTCAACCAGTTGGTGACATTAACAAATGGGATACAGATCCTTTTAAATCAGAGATTATCAATGGAAGACTATTTGCAAGAGGCTCAGGGGATAATAAAGCAGGAGTTGTAACTCATTATGAAGTTGTTAAGAAATTGATTGATAATGTCCCAGTAAATATAAAAATATTTATTGAAGGTGAAGAAGAAATTGGTTCCCCTTTCATGGCAGAGTTTATAGAAGAAAATAAAAAAGACTTAGAAGCAGACGTCATTGTTATTGCAGATTCTGGAAACATTAAGTCAGGTGTACCAACTATTACTACCTCCTTAAGAGGCTTGGTTGATGGAATTATCGTTGTCGATCAAAAGATGAATCCCGTTCACTCAGGTCTTGGAGGTGGGGTCGTACCTGATGCATTTATGGTATTAAGTAAAATTATTTCATCATTTCATAATGAAAAAGGAGAATTATTAATTGATGGATTAACACCAACTGACCAAGACGTATATGAATTATCTGAAGAGTTTGTACAAAATTCCCTCTCTTCTAACGGTGTGAATTTATTTGAAATGGATAGTTATTCAAAAAGATTATGGCTTGAACCAGCATTGAGCATTTTAGCTATCGATGCACCACCTGTTGAAGAATCAGTTAACCTACTTATTCCAAAAGCTAGAGCAAAAGTAAGTTTGAGATTACCGCCAACAGAAGATCCAGATCATGCAATGAATATGCTTGATAAACACATAAAAGAGAATACTCCATGGAATGCAAATGTTGAATTTATCCCTGAAGCAAAAGGAAAAGGTGTACTTGTAGATCCTGAAAAAGAGTTTTCAACACAATTAATTAAATCTTTCGATAAATTCTGGGACAATGATGTTGCATTTATGGGTGTTGGGGGCTCCATACCTTTCGCAAATATATTCACAGAACAATTTCCAAACGCCGAGATTGTTTTGATTGGAGCAGGAGATGAAGAAGGTAATGCTCACGCACCAAATGAAAGTGTAAATATTGAGGATATACAGAGACTTATTGATAGTCTTTCTGATGCACTTTCCAATTATTAATAGAATGTTAATTAAGGTAAATTCCTTAAAATCAACAACAAGCTCTTAATTTTCTTTATATAATCAGCTTGAGTATGGGGGAAGCTCATATTTATTAACAATTTAGAGGGAACTTAGGGAAGGAAGTTTTATGAAAACGTTTTTTACACAGCCAATAGGCCAACTTGCAAGGCAAAATTCTTTGGGATTTATTGTTTGTAACGTGTTTTTGCTAGTAGTTGGGTTTGGAGAATTAGATGTACCTGTTGGATTAGGTAATCTTTTAAATTTTTTATGGGGATTTTCGCTTTTTTCAATAATCCTTGCTGGATATTATCTAGTTAAAGATCAGGTACCAGATTATTGGAGAGAGGCTTCAGCAATATTAGGTGGAGTAATCCTTGTAGGAACATTTATTGAAATATCCTCACCAGAATACACACTCGACAATGGTGGATTTGTTCCAATGTACTTCTTTTGGGGCTTTAATTCATTAATTTATAACTTAACAATGAGAGGCACCGGAGTGTTCAGACCAATTTATGAATATCTAAGTATCTTCGGGTTTATTTCAATAATTATTTTCTCAGGTGCAAATATGTTTTTTGATTATGCAATACCAGAATCTATACAACCAATATTTGGAATTGGATGGATAGCAATGGTAGTTGGATTAGGTTATGGAAGTTATGTTGCTTGGGGTGACAAAATGTCATCGAGCACAGAATAAAAGATAGGAGATAAAATGACTCAACAAGAAAAGACTTTTGCAGTTCAGGTACCAAGAATTGCAGTAGCAGTATTTTTAGTAGGTTTTCTCAGTTTTTCTGGAGTTATTCCTGAAAGCGAGCTACTAAACACTATTGTCTGGAGGTTTATTTCAATTGGTATATTAACGGGTATATATTTTACGAAAAGATTATATGACCGAACTGATGGATCCAAAGTGTTTAATCTTATTTACTTGATTTGTATGTTTGATATTTTATTTCAAGTTGTAGTAGGTTCAACTATGGATATGGAGCTGAATTATACTTCAGGTATTTGGCAAGCAATACTTGTTTATATGCTTTTAACTAATGTTGGAGATCTTTTTCCAATATGGGGTAAGGCTGCATTTATTGTCATGGTAGTCAACTTCTTACTTGAAGAAGCATCTATTACGTTTGGCGTTGTCCTTCCTGAAGCTGCACAATTTGGTTGGATTATTGGTTTACCGTTAACACTTTTAGCGTTTTCTTATGTATACAGCAAAGAAGAAGTTTTAAGTTAAAAAACAGAAAGGAGTTAATATGTTGTTTTTTAGATTGACACTTGTCCCAATACAAGAAGGCAAAATGGGAGACGCAATATCCTATGCAGAAGAAAAAGTGGATGAATTTATGGAGGTACCTGGATTATTACAAGTTGCGTTGTGTGAAAATAGTGATGGTCAGCTTATGTCCTGGTCAACTTGGCTAACTGAAGACGCAATGAATGCATCAAGCGAGCGATTGTCTGAGGCTTTAGGAGGCTTAAAAGATCTTGCCGCAGGACCACCAGAAATTTCTTTTGGAAAAATGACTGCGGGTCAACAATATGTAAACATCATGAAAGGTGACAGACAAGGACAATCTTTTGTTGTTCGAATTGGTTATGGTGCTGAGTATATTGAAGAAAAATATGACGAAGGAATGGATTGGTTGCAAAATACTGTTTATGCAGGATATGAGGGTACTGAAGGATTACTGGGTGCTTTTGCTGTAGATATTGGTGGTAAATCAATTACGGTAAGTAATTGGGATAGCCAAGAAGCCCTTGATGCATCAGCAGAATCGTTTCAAAAAATTATGGCTGATGCACAAAATTATATTAAAACGCCTCCAACAATTGTTACTGGAGAATGTAGCATCTGGAGAAATATGGCCAGCTTTCCAGCTGGTAAATTATCAGATTGGAGTAAATAATTATGGAGCAAATATCAATCAACATAACAAAATACAAACAACATAATGATGAGGTTTATCAAGTATGGAAAGATGTTTGGAATGAATATTCAAAAGAATTTGTTGATGCAACAGGTGCAAAATTCTATTGGGCTTATCAACAACAAGATGATGGTGTCTACTATGTTGCTATAAATCTATTTCCCTCTAAAGAGTCAAGAGATGCATGGTTGAAAACTTATGATGTTGACGCTGGGAATAAGGAATTTGAAGCGAAGGTAGAAGAAAGAACAGGTATATCAGCTGAGACTTATGATCAGGAAAATGGTAAGGATATGGAACTTGCTATTGGTGGTATGAATATATCTAATACGAATGGATAGGAGATAGCATGTTTAAATTAACACAAGAAGACTTAAGAATTGCAAGACCTTTAGCGAATGTTTTTATTGTTAGCTTCATAGCTATAGGAGTTGCTTTTGGTACAGAAAATTTTGAATTATTGGGATTACTTCAAGGATTCTTTCCAATTCTTGCAATTATATTTCTGTACTACTCTTTGAAGCTTTTGACAGCTCAAGAAAGGTCACTAATGTTTCCTTTTTTGTTAATAGCTTCGGTACAAAGCATTACAGATTCTTACACTGCATTTGAGTCAACTAGGCAAGGTCTGGAGTTAGATATTTATATTGTTGGAACACATTTCTTTATTGGTTTATATCATTTCATTGCATTTTGGGGTTATAAATCAGTTCTTCCAAAATGGGGTCTTTATGCGACTTTACTAGGAGGTACGTCTCAAATTTTAGCTGCTATATTCACTCTTGTAGATAGAAATGATCTACATGACCTTGCAGACACAGCATTTCCGTTAATAATTGTTTTCTGGATAGCATTGAGAAACGCAATGGTAAGCGCTGAACCAAACGCCTAAGCATGTATGCTGTTGCGGTAACAATACTGTTTAAAGAAGGAAAGCTAGGAGAACTTAAAGATTTTTTTGAAAATACTGGCTTTCCAGCTTTAGAAGTACTAAAAGGAGACATGTATTCTATTGCCTTCTTCAATCCAAAAGATAATGTAAACCTTGGTATTGCATTTATGAAGGATAAGGAGACTGCAGAAAAATTTGCACAAATTAGAAACGAAAATTTGTTGCAAATCCAAGACCTACTTGCAAGTTTTCCAAGAGTCTATGAAGGTGAATTGTTTACTGGTAAGAATTTAAAGGATTCGTTAGTTGATGATCCAAAAGATACTATGTTTTTGGCATTTGCAAAATTAGATGTAAAAAATGCTGATGAATATATGAATCTTCAAAAAGAAATTTATTTACCAAAACTTGAAGGGGATGAGGGAATTATTTCTTATGGATCAATTAAAATTGACGAAAAATCAGTTGTTTTGTTTGAATTTTGGAATTCCCATGATGCAAAGCATAGTTTTGATGAAAAACTTAATGCCAATGAAAATGTATATGAAAAGTTCATGCCACTTATGGACGAATTTACTGACTATTATGGTGAACCGTATGCGATCAGACAGTTTGTAGACTTCAAAGCTGGAAAATCAATAAATTAAAGAGTCCTTTAATATTTAATATATGCTGGACAAAAGAAGATATGATATTGATGCATTAAGGTCAATAGCTCTTTTTCTTTTAATAATTTATCATCTTGGTTTGTCATTCACTTCAGTGGCACCATATATTCTTTTTGTTAAGAATAAAAAAGTGACTGATGAAATATGGCCATTATTGAATTTAATGAATACTTGGAGAATACCCTTAGTTTTTCTTATTGCAGGAATTGCTTTAAGGCTTTCATTTCAAAAAAGAAAGAAATTAGAAATCCTAAAAGAGAGGGGAAAAATTATTGGTTTACCTTGGATATTTGGAACACTATTTTTTGCAAGCTCATCAGCTTTCATAACAGGAAAATATTTTAAGTTTGATATCAATTTCATTGAAGCAATTCTTTTAGCATTTGAGTATAACGGTCTTCATCTATGGTTTTTAATTAACCTAATAATTTATTGTTTACTGATTGTTCCAGTTTTAAATTTATTTTCTACAAAAAATTTTTTCTCGAAAATATTAAACAAACCTGGAGGAATATTTGTATTTGCAATACCTATCGTAGCGGAAGGAGATTATCTAAATTCACAGAGGTTTTATACAGAAACATATGGTGATTACTACAACGAATATGCAAACACTGATCATGGACTACTGCTAGGTTTTTTATGGTTTTTAATTGGAATAATTTTAACTTCTCAGGAAGAATCATTCTGGGAATCAAATAAAAGAAATTGGCGAATACATTTATTTTTTGCAACAGGGTCTTATCTATATAGATTGTTTAACAATTTTGAAAATGGTTATGCGTTAGATAATCGACTTTTAGCATTTGAATCATTTAACTTTATATTTTTATTGTTAGGTTTAGCAGCTGTTTATCTAAATAATGATTCGCCCCAATTAACTTACTATAAAACAGCTGTTTATCCTTTATATATTGTTCATTTACCTGTACAAATGTCATTAATGTACTTTTTTTCAGAAATTGACATTCATCCAATAGTTAAGTTCCCTCTTGTTTTGTTTTTAATATGTTTTTTAAGCTTAACTATTTATCATTCAATAAAAAATATCAAGGTTTTAAGACCGCTATTTGGTTTAAGAAACAAATAGTTAATATGCACCAGAGGAGATTATTGTTTAGATTTATAATTTTGTCATTACTCATATTTTTTTTAATATTTTCTGATTCCTACATTGCTCGAAGATTAATTCAATTACCATCACTATTACTAAATTATTTTTAAACATGAACCTTTTAGATTTTGCAGACCAAGAATATATCAATTTAATCACATATAAAAGAAATGACACCTCCGTGAAAACTCCAGTATGGGTTGCAGCATACGAAAATTACTTAGTTATTACTTCAAGTAAATCAGCAGGAAAAGTGAAAAGAATAAATAACAATGGAAGAGCAACAATTTATGTTACAGATCAAATTGGCAGTAGTGTGCTTTCTGAACCGCTTGAGGTAAGAGCGTCAATAATTTATGATGAAGAAAAGAAACAAGCAGCCCTTAATACAATCATAAAAAAGTATGGATCAATGTCTAAAATGTTTATTAGAGGTTCTAACGAAAATCGTGCAATAATTAAAATTGAAGAAAAGGAGTAGATATGTTTTGTCCAGAGTGTGGATGCGAAGACGAAAAATAACTTAAGAAAACCATTTATGAGTTCCAAAATGATTTCTTGGAACAGGTTTTTTATATTGTAAAAAATATTCAATACCTCCTAAAACTGAATCTAGATATCGATTCAACATAGGATTAATTTGAAAAATAAAGGGAATTATATACAAAGGACCGGGAAATTTTTTAAGGGGGTAGGTGTTAATCTCAATAGATAATTCAGATAATTCTTCATTACCTGATAGCCTCCATTTCACTCTCGACTTTTTTCCATTCTTGGTTCCAATTATTAAGTCATAACCATTTTCATCCCATTGAGTAAACTCTCTTTCAAATGTAAGCCCACTTAGATACTCTAAAATATCTTTTGATCCGATACCTGGCCATCTGACAACAGTATTGTTTTTACAAAATGGATGAGTCTCATTTAAATAATTTGGAGTAGTTATTAAATTCCATACTTCATCTCTTGGAAAATCAAGATTCTTAGTTCTCTTGATAGATAGAATATTATTCATAAGATTATTTTAGGGCATAGGCCAACTACATTTGGAAGAGTGTTTGAGTGACTCAATAACGCATACAAGCAGTCGGCCTATTTATTAATTATAGATATAAAATCACAAACGTGCAAGATTGTGCAATAATTTTCACATAATAATTAAGTTTGTGAAACTAGAGAACCAAATATAGAAACCCTACAAACATAGGGATTAGGAGAACAAAAGCAAGAGCAACAATTCTTTTAACATCCATATTTATAAGAATAACTCCGATCAGATTTAAAAATAAATTACAAGAAAGATTCCAAGAATAACACAAAGAAGTAGTCCATATACAGATATATATATAGGAAATATTCTTTTAGATTTTTCAAGTTTAATGACACAAATATTTGTAATTGAATAATAAATTAATATAAATATCGCACTCAATTTTACAGCTAACAATACATCAAAATTTAAAATACCAACCACAACAATAAAACCAACGAATATATCTGCCACATAAGCAGAATTTTGCTTTGGATGGATGGTCATAAAAAAGCTTGGAATTTTTTTATCTCTTGCCATTGCCACCAGTACCCTACTTATACCTGGCAAAAGAGCGAGTAACACAGATCCTGTAGCAATAGTTGATGCAATAACAATTAGATATGAAAACTCAGAAAATCGACTCAAGTCAAAAGCCACTTTTAATGGAGTTAAGGAATTCTCAATGATACTTGGATTTACAATCCCAAGTGTAACAAATGATGTAGAAACATATAAAAATAATGTAATTCCTAAACCAACAAGTATTGCCTTAGGTATAATTTTCTCTGGATTATCGACCTCTTCACCAAATGTTGCAAGTCTTGAGTACCCTGTAAATGCAAAGAACCAGATACTTCCACTTAGAATAAGATTTTTAAATGAAAAACCCTTTCCAAGAGGTATGTCAAATGAAAAATTACTTGAGGTTGTAACAGATATAATGTAAAAAATAAGTATTAGAACTATTGTGTATACAAACCATCTGGCAATATTCACAGTCTTTGAGATTCCAAAATAATTTATTAGTGTGACAAAAAAAATAAATATTATTGATACAACTTTTGGATTTTCTGGATAAAGATAATTTCCAAGTGTTAAAGCTACCGCAGTACAACTAATTAACTTACCAATAGTAAATGAATATCCAGCAATTAAAGATGGATACTTCCCAAGAACATTTTTTGCATAAAGATAAGTCCCTCCTGTTTCAGGGAAAAGCCTTGCAAGTTGGGCAGATGAACTAGCATTTGCGTACGCAATAGTTCCTGCAAGCAACAACCCCAATATTGAGGAGTACGATGCAATTTTTGATGTGGGTGAAATGTTAAAAAACAAACCAGCGCCAATCATGGAACTAAGGCCCAATAAGATTGATTTATTTAGTGATAAAGTCCTCTGAAATTTGTCCATACAGTAATTTTATTTTGTAGAAGATATCCAATCAAATTTGAATAATGTTTCGTGATAAAATATTTATATGTTCAATAAGCTGTCCCCAACTCCAATCACCGATCCAAAATATAGAAATTTAATGATCTTTGCGATGCTTTGGATGTTTATTGGAGCATGGGTCGATGCCAGTGCACATAGGTATGTAATAGATGAGCTTGAATCTTTTTTTACTCCATGGCACGGTATTTTATATTCAGGTTTTGGCGTTGTTGTTTTGTCTGCTGTATACGTTAAAAATAAAATGAAGGATTATAAATTCGATGTGGGAATATTAGGAGCTTCTATATTTGCAATTGGTGGAGGTTCGGATGCTATATGGCATACTTTTCTTGGCATTGAAGTCGGCATAGAACCATTAATTACACCTTCTCACCTAATGTTATTCTTAGGAGCATTTTTAATGTTAGATCACGTTTTTGCATCTAGACCAGATAGAGAATATTTAGATACAGCTTCTATATTTGCTCTAGCTTCAAGCTATGGATTAGTGGTTTATATTACTCAATTTGTGAACCCATTTTTTGAGCCATATATGTTTTTTCAAAATAATGAATTTATCTACCAAGCATTTTCTGCAGCATCAGTATTTTTTCAAGCCATGCTTGGTTCGGTTGTTTTTGTTTATGCAATTAGATTTAATGTTTCTCCAAGGAATATGGCATTAATATTCTTAATTTCATTCATGTATCAAGCTTTAATTTTTTTACTCGGAGATTTCCAATTATTAATTGGAACTTTTATAGCAGGTGTGTTTATAGCTTTCTTCGTCAATCAAATAGCTACTTGGTATTACAAAACTAATCATGATAGAAAAATTCAAATATCTACAGCTTTAGTAGGTTCACTTTATGGCTTAACTGTTGTGTTATATATATTATTAATTGAAATAACAGGTGGTTATGAGCTTTCATGGAGATTTTATGGACTTGGAGGATTAGTAACAACACCGTTGCTATTTGGATATATGGTGGGAAATCTTGGTGTTAGTCCATCTACAGGAGAGACTGTTTCCTAAAAAGTAATTACTTTAACGAATCAGATAATTTCTTTAATTCTTTGATTGCATCACCGTCATCTTCTGGTAATTGATTTCTAGAAATTGGTTTACCAATAATTATTCTAATTTTTTTATTTTTCTTGTTTAGAAGTTCATTTAATTGGGATATATCTCTTAACTGTTTATTTATCATTGAAGCAAAATAAAAAAACCATGAATTTCGTCCTTGTATATATGCGGGAATTAATAAGCAATTATTTCTCTCAGCAATGTTTACAGGAGTTTTTTGCCAAGGCCTTTCCTCTAAACCAAAGATAGTAAATTTTGATAATCTTCCAGATGGAAACAATATTCCAATTCTTTCCTGAGAAAAAAATGTTCTCATTCTTTCAATGGTTTTTTTTGTTGCTGTATGTATTTGTTTTTCTTTATCCCAAACAACAGGAGCCATCATGTCATCAAAAGCACCTAATAAATAAACAAATAATTCATTTGCAAAAAAGAATGCATCTTTTCTTTTCTTGTAGATATTATGATACATTGCCACAGCATCAGCAGGGCCCATTGGATGATTGGCAACAATTAAACATTTTCCGTCTTTAGGAATATTATTTAATCCACTTACTTCACAATTCTTTGTATATGTATCTCCAAGCCATTCAAAAGCTTCAGGTCCTGACATACTTTGTATATGGTCACCAACATAGATAGATTCATCAATTCTTAAATACTTTGATAAAAAATTAAATATCAATTTAGAAAAAATATTTTTTTTAAGGAACCATGGCCCTCTTTCACGAATAAGGCTGTAGATTTTTTCTTCCATCAAGCTCTAAATATTTTCTTTTTACCCCTTATACCATCAAATTTTAATCGCATCCTTTTGATGATTTCATCTTTTGTTCCAGCCATATCAAATGATGGTAAAAATTTTAATTGTCTATTTTCATAGTCAATTTGTACAGGCATTACTTCAGCCTCAAGTTCTTTTGCAAGATACACAAAGCTTGATCTAAATCTCTCTGCATCAAACCTTCCTTCTGGAGTAACAATTAGTAAAAAATTATCAATTTTCTTTAGTTCCTCAACGACAAGATTATACTGACCAGAGCCTTCTTTCCTATCAACAGGAATTGCTCCAAACCTTTTAAATAATCTTTCCTGCAGCCACCCTAGTGGCCAACTGATTCCTTGATTATCAATGTCTTTTGTATTTGTAAAAGGATTTGGTAGTTTACGCATTGTCCACTTAGCAGAAAGATAGGAAACTTTAATATCTAAAGCTAAGATCATAAGAATCATAAGATACTCATCTTTAAAAGATTGATGAGGTGCAGCAACAACTATAACTCTTTTATTATCAAGAAAGCTCCCAACAGCTTTTATATCTTCAAAAAGTAACAAGAAATATGCTAATTTTTGAAGAAAAAATCTTTTTTTTCTTGGGGTATTTCTCGGAATATCTACATCAGGAAGTATCTTTGTATACGGCATATAAAGAATTTTATTACTTTAATTTTTAATATGTTTTTTCTTCTTCGGAATTTAAGAATGTTACATTATTGAATTCTTTTAATCGAAAAAAGTGTCCCGATGATATTTGACTTGATTTCAAGGTAGTATGGCCAGCATGTCTTGGAAGATATTTTCGCCATGTCCAAGGAAACAAATCTAAATCTAAGAAATACGAGAGCAAGGCTGACATTGTTCCAGCATGTGAAATGATTAATAGCTTTTCAATTTTGGACTCAGCTATATTAAACAATGAGTCGAAGTCATTTTTTACTTTTGTGATCCCAATCGAGTTTAAATACTTATCAAGATTGTTAAATATATTTGAGCTAAATCCCTTCATATATTCACCATGAACACTTTCGTACCACTGCTCGAATGACATGGCATTTCTCTGTTCAAAAAACTTTTCTATGTCACCACCGGACTTACCAAAAAGCTCTTTTTCTTCATCATCAAGGGCTTCCTCAAGCCAGTCAAAAGTTTTAATGCTTTGAGCTACACCTTTTTCATCAAAAGGAAACATTGTTTCCTGTGCTCTTTTCAATGGTGATACCCAAAGTTCATCAAAGCTATTTTCAGAAAATATCGAAGCAGATTTTTCTACTTGTATTTTTCCTAGTTCTGTTAAACCAGGATTAAGATCATATTGATCACCATCGACCCACTTTGGCTGACCGTGCCTAATTAGAACAATTTCC
>CACOKA010000005.1 GCA_902627635.1 uncultured Candidatus Actinomarina sp. | reverse complement strand
GCAATTATAGATGAAGGTCTTGTCGTAGCTGAGGGAACTTCAGATGAATTAAAAGCAAGCATTGGTGGTGATGTTATTACCTTTTCATTTGAAAAGGATTCAGATTTAAAAAATGCAAAAAATGTTTTAAATGATGCAATTGAAGATAAAGACAAATTAAGAATTACAGTTGAAGATGGTGCCTCAAAAATTCCAGGTTATATAAATGACTTAAATAAAAATGGAATAATTGTTAGTTCAGTTACAGCAAGCAAACCAACTCTAGATGATGTTTTTCTTGAGGTCACAGGATATAGGCTTGAAGGATCAGCTGGAACTGAATCATCAAATGAATTGGAAGTAAAGTAATGCAATCAAGTAGATCTTTTGTTGTACAACTACAAGTCTTAACAAAAAGAATGGTTTTACGAGTAGTAAGAAGACCTCTTGCAGAATTACCCAATCTAATTATTTCAGCATTTTTCTTATTTGTATATGACGGGGCTCTTGGAGGAGTTTTTGGAGGAACTGCAAGTGGAACGCCCTTTGATTTTGCAAATGGAAATTTTATAAATTTTATTCTCCCAGTATCAATAGTTTCTGCTTCTTTAAGTGGTGCTGCCTCTGGAATATATTTAGTAGAGGATATTGAATCAGGTGTCTTTAAACGTTATCAAAGTATGCCAATCTCCAGATGGGCTATAATTTTGGCTCCGATGAATGTTGGAGCTTTAAGAGTTTTATTACAAGCAGGATTAATTTTATTAATAGGAAAATTTATAGGAGCCGCTCCTGAAGTTGGTAATATAGGATTTTTTATTGTCCTATCACTCGCTTTTATTTGGGGGATGGGTTTTGCTGGTTATTCTGTTGCTGCTGGAGTAAAGTCTGGTTCATCTCAGGGTGCACAGGCAGCTACTTTTTTATTTTTCCCTGCAATATTCTTAGCTCCTACTTTTGTACCTAGAGAACAATTAAAAGGATGGCTAGAAACTGCAGCAGCTTACAACCCCACAACCTATGTAATTGAAGGAATGAGATCTGTAATGGTACAGGGTTGGGAACTAGATACATTATTTAGAGGCTATCTAGCTGCAACTTCATTTGCAGTGATAACCCTCACTCTTGCAGTTGTATCAGCAAGAAAAGCAACAGAAAAAGCATAAATACTTTTTATATAGAAAATAAAATTAACTACTCTATATAATTCTTAAAGAAATCATGGAAATTACATTAGAAGCAACGAGTAGAGAAAAAACAGGATCTGGAGAGTCAAGAAGATTGCGATCTTCAGGATTCATCCCAGCTGTTATGTACGGTCTTGGATCAGAACCACAGTCATTATTATTAAATTCAAGAGAATTTAATAACGCACTTAAAACTGAAGCTGGATCAAATGTTATTTTAAATGTCAACGTAGGAAAAGATTCATTCCCAGCTCTTGCAAGAGAGATTCAACGTCATGCCTATAAAGATGAGATAGTCCATGTTGATTTAGTAAGAATTGATCTATCTCAAACTGTTGAAGCAGATGTACAAGTGAACTTCATAGGAACACCACTAGGAGTAAAAGAAGAAGGTGGGGTTGTTCAAACAGTCAATAATACCATTTCAATTACAGCACTTCCTACAAATATTCCATCATCATTGGACGTAGACATCTCACCATTAAATGTTGGAGACAATGTAACCGCAACAGATATTCAGTTACCTGAGGGAGTAGCATTGGCTTCAGAAGATGATGATTCAATCCTAGTTACAATAACAATACCTCGAGCTGCTATTGAGGAAGAAGAAGTAACTGATGAAGAATTTGAAGGTGAAGAGGGCGAAGAAGAGGCTGGAGAAAGCGATGATGAATCTGAAGATGGCTCAGATGATGCAGAACCAGCAGAAGAAAGTGGAGAATAAACCTAACTTTGTTTTAGTCGGACTTTGGAATCCTCAACCAAAATATATCAATACTCGTCACAATATTGGCGCCGATATACTTTTCTCTTACTGTCAAAAAAAGGGTCTACAATTTCAATTAGATAACTCAGGAAGTTTTCAGTCAATAAAATATGAATATCAAGATAAATCAGTACATCTATTAATACCTATGACCTCTATGAACAAATCAGGACAAGGCTTAAAAGCGTTTCTCATGAGTACTGAAATAAGAGATTATGAATTAGTTGTAATTCACGATGATATTGATCTTGCATTTGGTAGATTTCGTATAAAAAAGGCAAGTTCTGACGGTGGTCATAACGGCATTAAGTCGATTGATTCATCTTTAGGACATAGCAATTATTGGAGGTTCAAAATTGGTCTTGGAAGACCACCGTCAACCGTAGATCCTGCAGATTATGTTTTATCAAAGTTTAATAATGACGAGACAGAAGAAGTTGAGTTTATAATTGAAGACAGCATGGAAATTATTGACTCATTTTTAGAAAATTCAGAAAATGGAATAAAAAAAGCATCTGAGCGAAGAATTATTGATGTGATCTAATGAAAAAATATATACCTGATTTACTTGCAATCTTTCGTATAGCTTCATCACCTGTAATTTTATTTCTTATTTTGGCAGATGGCTCGAGTGAAGGTTTAATGTTAATACCCGCAATAATTGCTTTCATTGCTGCTTGGACGGATTTTTTTGACGGTAGGTTAGCAAGAAAATGGAATGTGTCTTCAAAAGTTGGGGCATTTCTCGATACAATTGCAGATAAAATCTTCATCACATTTATATTTGTTGGCTTTACATACATAGATAGAGTAAGTATTTGGGTGACAGTTCTCTTAATTGTTAGAGAGTTTGTAATTACTGGATTAAGAGGCCTCGCTGGAAATGAAGGGATAATGATCCCACCAAGTAAATTTGGAAAAGCAAAAGCAAGTCTTCAATTTTGGGCCGTAGGTTTTGTCATGATGGACTTTCCTTTATCAATATTAAACCTAACCATTGCAGAGTTATTTGTGATGCATGCCTTAATCTTCTCTTATATATCCGGATACCAATACATCGTCTCTTACTTTAAATCAAAGAATGAAATATAAAAATATATTTCTTACTGGCTCTACAGGAATTTTAGGAAAGCCACTATTAAAAAAACTGGTAAAAGAAGGACATAGTGTTTTTGCGCTGTCTAGAAACAAGTTAAACGATGATTTTTTAATTTCTAATAACGCAAAAATCATAAATGGTGATTTATTCAATGATGATATTTATGAACAACTTAAAGAAAAATCGATCGAAGCAATATTTCATGTTGCTGGTGAAAATAAAAAATGTCAGAAAGATCCTTCAGGTATGTTTAAGACAAACATCGAAGGCACAAAACAAATGTTGGAATTAGGTAATAAATTAAATATTGAAAAGTTTATTTATACTTCTTCTGCAGCGACCCTTGGAGAAAAAAAAGGAATTATTGGAAATGAGGATTCTATACATAGAGGCACATTTTTATCTGATTATGAAGAATCAAAATACTTAGCTGAGGAAGTTGCTTTTGCTTTTAATAAGGAGTTTGAATTTGTGTCTATTAATCCATCATCTGTTCAGGGACCAGGAAGAATGTCCGGAACTGCAAAACTTTTGATATCAACACTGAATAAAAAATTTCCACCCTTAATTAAAAGTTCTGTATCAGTAGTTGATATTGATGATTGCACAGAAGGTCATTACTTAGGATTAATCAATGGAAAGAATAATGAAAGATATGTACTTAATAGTTTCAGACTAGACATCGATGTATTAATCGAGAACCTTAAGTCGATTACAAGCTGGAATGGTTCCCCGTTATATATCTCTAAACAACTTTTTACTGGACTAGGTCCTCTTTTTGATATTTTTGGGAAATTTACTTCGTTAGGTGGAGTTATATGTGGAGAAACAATAAGAGTTCTCACCCACGGACATTTATATGATGGCCAGAAAGCTGAAAAAGAACTTGGATTGAATTACACATCGATTGATGACTTTATATCCAAGACTATCTCTTGGCTAAATAGTGAAAAATTAACAAAAGTAGACATCAAATAAAATGAATGATTTCAATAATTTGCTTGATATAGTTTCACAACTTAGAAAAGAATGCCCATGGGACAAAGAACAAACACACGAAAGCCTGGCAAAGCATCTGATTGAGGAATCATACGAATTATTAGATACTTTATCAAATTTAAATGACTCACCAGAATCCTTTAATGACTTTAAAGAAGAGTTAGGAGATCTTTTACTCCAAATACTATTACATTCTGAAATTGCCTCTGAAAATAATTATTTTTCGATAATTGAAGTGATAAATTCTTTACAAAATAAATTAATAAAACGCCACCCACATGTTTTCGACAAAAAAAACTTGAATTCATCTGAGGAAGTTGAAAAACAATGGGAAGAAATTAAAAAAGAAGGGAATAAATCTATATTTGATGACATCAACACAAAACTTCCTCCAGTAAATACAGCATTCAAAGTACAACGAAAAGCAAAGACGCTTAATTTAAGCTATAAAAATTATGATGAGGCTCTGGATGATTTAATATCTGAAATAAATGAACTTAAAAAAGCCACCACTTTAGAAGATAGGAAGTCAGAACTTGGCGATGTATACTTTTCATTAATTAATGTTTCTAGATATTTAGAGGCTGATCCTGAAATTGAGTTAAAAAGATCGATTCAAACCTTTATAAATCGTGCAAAATATGTTGAAAAACATATAAATAAAGAAACAGATATCAATGTTCTTTGGCAAGAAGCTAAGAAAAATCAAATAGATTCGTAAAGATTATTTTTTCTGTTAGATTTTAATTAACAGGGTTATGAATAAAAAAATTAAAAGCATTAATGCTCGTCATATATTAGATTCAAGAGCAAATCCAACCATTGAAGTTGAAATCATTACGAGTGATAATATCAAAGGTCGTGCTGCAGTTCCATCTGGAGCCTCGACTGGAGCCCTTGAAGCTCATGAACTTAGAGATAATGATTCATCCTTTAATGGGATGGGAGTAAACAAAGCGATCGAAAACGTTAAAACAATAATCTCAGACACTTTAGTAGGTGAGGATGTAACTGATCAGAACACTATTGATGATAAGTTAATTGAATTAGATGGAACTGATAACAAGAATAATCTTGGAGCAAATGCGATCCTAGCAGTGTCAATGGCATTAATGAGAGCAAGTGCTAACCAACAAAACAAACAACTTTTTGAACTATTTCCAAATATTTACGGACCACCTTCTCTACCTGTTCCTTTTATGAATATTCTCAATGGAGGTGCACACGCTGATAACTCTGTTGATATTCAAGAATTTATGATCGTACCATTTGGTTTCGAAACTTTTGATACTTCTTTGAGAGCAGGTGTTGAGATTTATCATGTACTTAAAAAAAGACTTAAATCAAACAAGCTTTCAACCAATGTTGGTGATGAAGGAGGGTTTGCTCCAAATTTTAACTCTTCAACAGAGATCCTTGATGAAATTATGCAATCTATTTCTGAAGCCGGTTATGAACCAGGTGGAAATGTTTCATTAGCTTTAGATGTTGCGGCCTCAGAATTTTTTACAGATGATTTTTATAGGATTGAGGGAAACGAATTTAACAGCCAGGAAATGTCAGATTATTTAATAAATCTATCGTCGAATTATCCAATCGTATCAATTGAGGATGGACTAGCTGAGGATGATTGGGATGGATGGAAATATCTGACAGAAAAAATAGGAGACACAATACAACTTGTTGGAGATGACTTATTTGTTACTCAAGAAAAAATATTAGAAAAGGGAGTCGCTGATAGTTGTGCAAACTCAATCTTAGTTAAAGTCAATCAAGTTGGAAGTGTGAGTGAAACAATCAATACGATGACACTGGCCAAAGAAAGTAACTATTCATCAATTGTTTCGCATAGATCGGGTGAGACTGAAGATACATTTATAAGTCATTTATGTGTTGGCACCTCAAGCGGACAAATAAAAACAGGTGCTCCTGCGAGATCAGAAAGAACAGCTAAATACAATGAATTACTTCGAATTGGAGAAAATATAGGTTTTGAACAATTCAATATTCAAAAATTTGGATATAACAAATGATTAGGCAAAATTTATTTTCAAAAATAATGTTTTTAATTACTTCTTTTATTTTTGTATTCTTTATTTTTGATACTTGGGAATTAAGTTTCAAAGATTATCAATCATTACAATCACAGCTTGAATCACGTCAAGAACATGCAAATGATTTAAGAAATGAAATTAACTTTATTCAACAAAAAATTGATGATCTCGAAGATCCTGACAAGCTAGACATTGTTTTGAGACAACATGGATATGGCATGCCAGGAGAAAGTATATATAGATTTAAAGTTCCAGAACCTGTCACACCTTTGGAAGAAACTCTTCAAAGCGAAAGAAGCAAAGGTCTTTTAGAATATGTTGTGGAGTTTATTGTCGGACCAAACAGTGACTAGTGAAAAACAAATTGTTGAAATACAACTTAACAGAAATTTAAGAAGTGAAATAAAAGTAGTTGTTAAGTGTCATTTCGACCTTCCTGTTGTAATTGATGTCCCAAAAAATCTTGATGATGGGACGCCATTTCCAACCATGTTTTGGCTCACATGCCCAATGTATATAAAAAAAGTTAGCACCTTAGAGTCTCATGGAATGGTCAAGGAGTTAGATTACCAACTTAACAGTAATAATAAGCTAAGAAAATTCTGGTCAAAGAGACAAAAAAGTTATGAAAAGGAAAGAAACAAAAAGTATAAAAGTGAAAATAATAGAGTTTCTCCAACTGGAGGAGTTGGGGGTACTGTTAGTTCTATAAAGTGTTTGCATTCTCATTTAGCCGACGAATTAGTAACTGGAAAAAATATTGTAGGACAAATAGTTTTAGAGAATGTTGGTGGTTGCAATTGTAAAGAACCCTGTGTAGTTGAGGGAACTAAGAATGATAAATGGCGATCTGAATGGTAGTAATTGGTGCACTTGATTGTGGTTCAAATTCAACGAGATTGCTCATATCCAGAGTTGAAAATGGAGCGTTAGAAAATCTATATAAAGAGCATCAGGTTACGAGATTGAGTGACAGCATTGATAAAACAGGTAGGATTTCAGACGATTCAAAAAAAAGATTTTTTAAAGTACTTAGAAAATATATTAGAAAAATTGAAGAATATGAAGTACAAGAAGTTTTTTGTATCGGCACTGCAGTATTTAGAAATTCTAAGAATTCAGATGAAGTTATAGATGAAGTAAAAAAAAGGTTTAATCTAGACATCAAGATAATTTCTGGTGAAGAAGAGGGATTACTAACAAGTTTAGGTGTGCAGTCATCTTTTGAAAATTTACAAAATTATTTGATAGTAGATATTGGAGGTCAAAGCACAGAACTTATTACAGATATTGAAAATAAGCTAGATGTTCAATCTGAGGATATTGGAGTTGTATCCATGAGTGAAAATTACTTTATTGAAAATCCTATAAGTATTGATAAAGAGAGAAACGCAATAAATTATTTTAATGATATTTTTCATAATAAAGATTATGGTCATAGACAATTAATTGGTGTCTCTGGAACCTTCACATCTCTTGGTTCAATATATTTAAATCAAAAAAAATATGATGAAAATGAAATTGATAAAATAATAATTTCTTATGATTCAGTTAAAAGTATCTATGAAGATTTAAAAAATTTGTCAGAACCAAAAATAATAAGTAAATATCCTAGTCTTGACCCAAAAAGAGCATTAACAATAACTTCGGGATTATTTCTAGTAATAAATTTGTTAAAAAAATATAAAATTACCCAACTAAAAGTTTCAAAAAGTGATATTTTAGAAGGGCTTATTCTAAAATATTTTTAGATTGGTTGCCCGGGTGGCGGAATTGGTAGACGCGACGGACTTAAAATCCGTTATTCGAAAGGATGTGGGGGTTCGAGTCCCCCCTCGGGCACTTTTCATACATAATATGAATAAAAAAATCAACTCAAACACAAAAAGTTTTAATTAAATAATAGAAATATTCTTTATTTTTAATAACCTAATTAGTGCTAAGAATTACCTAATTTTTAGCATACGTACGTATATAAAAGGGAGATAAATAATGAAAAAGTCTATTATTGGACTACTTCTTATCCTTTCAATGCTTGCTGTTGCCTGTGGTAACAGTCTTGAAGGACAGGAAGTCATTTATTTTGGTGCTCCAGCTACAGATGGTCCTGACGGACAGGCTATTCAAGCGACTTTTAGGGACTTTACAGAAGAGACTGGAATAATTGTCACTTATGTTGGTTCAGAAAACTTTGAGTCTGAATTGTTAGCACAAATTGAAGCTGGTAACCCACCTAACATTGCTTTATGGCCGCAGCCAGGTACTGTTAGAGCTCAAGCAAGAGCAGGAAACATCATTCCTCTAGAGGATGTAGGTGTTGATCTTGATGAGTATAGAAGTAATTTCTCGCCTTATTTAGTTGGATTAGGTGAAGTAGATGGTGTTCCATATGGTGGAGCTCAAGCTGTAAACCTAAAGAGTATCGTTTGGTATCAACCAGCTGAATTTGAAAAAAGAGGTTACGCAATTCCAGAGACTTGGGATGAAATGATCGCACTTGCAGATCAAATAGTTGCTGAAGGTATGACTCCATTCTGTTTTGGAATGTATTCAAACGGTGCAACTGGTTGGTTAGCAACAGACTGGATGGAAGATATTATGCTTCGTACCGGTAATGGTGTTGACTCTTATGACGCATGGGTAAATCATGAAATTCCATTTAACGATCCAATAGTTAAAACAGCAGCAACTTATTTAAGTCAGATTATGCATACTGATGGTTACGTTGTTGGTGGAACAGATGCTATTGTTTCTACGTTCTTTGGAAACGCTCAAGATCCAATGTTCGAGAGAGATTCTAATGGTAATCCAGGTTGCTTTATGCACAGACAAGCTTCTTTCATTCCAGGATTCTGGCCTGAAGAAGCAAAAGCTGGACTAGGAACCGAAACTACATTTTTCGCATTTCCACAAATGGATGTTGTGTCAGATACAGTTCTCGGTGCTGGTGACATGTGGGCAGTATTGGTAAATGATGAAGCAACTCAAGCAGTTGTTGACTTCATGTTATCCGAAGATTACTGGACAGGTGTTGCTGAAAACTGGTCTGGTTCTAGTTCTACAAGAATTACAGCTCATACTGGATTCGATACTTCAAAATATTGGAGTCCAGTTGTTGCACAACAAGCTGAATTCTTGAAAGCAGCATTACAAGCAAATGTTTTCAGGTTTGATGGATCTGATAATATGCCTACTGAAGTAGGTAGTGGATCCTTCTGGGTTGAAATGACCGAATTGGCTACACAAGGGCCAGGTTATATCGATACAGCACTTGATAATATAGAAAAATCTTGGCCGTAAACGGTTAATTTATTTTGCATAGCCACTCGAAAGAGTGGCTATGTCTTTTTCTAGATTGATAAATAGTGGTATTCTTAAAATAAAATGAGTGTTCTTTCAGACAATAACAAATTACTTGCAACTGGCTTAAGAATTGTAGCTTTTGCTCTGTTTCCGTTATTGTGGTTTCTTTTCCAAGCTATTTTGTTCAGAGAAATAAGTAAAGCTATTCCTCGATCTTTACTAATCTTTCTTGCAATTGCAGTAGGCTCTACATTTATTTTTCTTCTTTACATTGGCATGAATAAGATAATTTCCTACGCCCCAAAGCAATACCAAGAAGGATTATATGGAGCAATGTTTGTTGGTCCAGCTATATTTCTTTTGGGATTATTTCTTTTTTATCCAGCAATAAGAACTATCTATCTAAGTTTTAGAGATAAATATGGAGATTTTAGCGTTGGATTTGAGAATTATATCTGGGCTTTTTCAAATGATTTAATGAAGATAACAATCAGAAATCAATTTATATGGTTGCTGGGTGTTGTGAGTTTAGTAATTCTAATTGGGCTGATCGTTGCTTACATCTCTGACAAACTTCAAAAAGGAGAAGCATTTTTTAAGTCAGTAATATTTATGCCAATGGCCATTTCAGGTGTAGGCTCTTCAGCAATTTTTAAATTTATATACGAATATAGACCACCTCCGTTAACACAAATTGGATTTTTAAACGGATTAAGAGTAACTGGTGGTCAAGATATCGATGGTAATGATTGTAAAAACAATGTTATTGAAAATGGAAATAAAATTGGGTACACAGGAGAAGGTTGTACTGAGCCCATAGGATGGTTGCAGCAGAGAGATTTAACAAAGTTTAAAGCGTTTGAGAATGTGTCTGAGGTTGATACCCTTCAATCCTTTTTTTCAAATCTACCATTAAATACAATTCTTCTGATGATCATCATGGTTTGGATGTATACAGGATTTGCAATGATTGTATTTTCTGCAGCAATAAAAGCCATTCCATCCGAGATTACAGAAGCGGGAAGAATAGATGGAGCTTCTGAGGCGAGAATATTTTTATCAGTTGTAATGCCTTATATAAAATCTACAATCGTAGTTGTTGCAACGTATATTACAGTTACTGTTCTTAAAGCATATGATATTGTCTTTGTTACAACTAGAGGTGATTTTGAAACAAATTTACTGGCAGTTAAAATGATGGACGAATTCTCAAAATTTTTACACTTTGGAAGAGCATCAACAGTGGCAATTCTAATTTTTATCAGTGTCATTCCTATAATTGTTCTCAACGCACTCAGGAATAGAGAGGACACCAAAATATGAACTATTCACAAAAATGGTACGACAAACCAATAAGTAAAATTATTTTAATAACAATTTCACTTACTTGGATGTTTCCTTATTTTGGATTCTTACTTAGTTCATTTAGAGAGCCCGATGCTGTTAAGAGAGTCGCTTGGTGGAATTCCTTATTTAGCGGGGAGTTAATGAATGAGTTAACCATGTCCAATTATTCTGAAATTTTATTTGCTGAAAACTTATCAAGATCATTTTTCAATTCATTTGCAGTTGTTATTCCATCAACGATTATCCCAATCACTATTGCGGCGTTTGCTGCATATGCTTTTGCATTTATTGATTTTAAAGGAAAAGAACTTGCATTTTTATTTGTTATAGCCATGATGATAGTTCCACTACAAATGTCTTTGATTCCATTGGTAAGTCTGATGAACAGAGGTGCAATATTATTTGGAATTACAGTAATCCCAGAATTAAAGATTACTGGAACTTTTGTTTCGGTTTGGTTTGCGCATACAGGGTTTGGTCTTCCTTTAGCTACATTTTTATTGAGAGATTTTATGATGGGTTTGCCAAAAAGTGTAATTGAGTCTGCAAAAATTGATGGAGCATCACATCTTACAACGTTTTATAGACTAGCCCTTCCACTATCAATCGCAGGAATAGCAGCTTTTGCAACTTTTCAATTCTTGTGGGTTTATAACGACTTTTTAGTTGCAAATGTTTTTTTAGGAATAAATCCAAGAAACCAAGTAATTACATCACACGTAGCCCAATTAACTGTCGGGAATTACGGTGAGGCCTGGCATTTAAGAACAGCAGGTGCTGTTATATCCATGATTGTTCCTTTAATTGTATTTTTTAGTCTGCAACGTTTTTTTATAAGAGGTCTTATTGGAGGAGCAGTAAAGGGTTGAGACCCACAAAAATTCTTTTATTTTTGTTATTATTCTCTTTCTGTTCAACAACTGAGACCTATCGTTATGAGTTAATCCTTGACGATAAAATTGACGAAGGATTACTAACTATAGATACAACTGAAAATTTATTTATTAATGATTCCATAGTTTTAGCAATTCAATTTTTCCCAAAAGAACCAAATTCAATAGATTTTTATGATCTAACTTTTGATATGAAATTTAGAGAGGATTATGAAAGTGATTTTGATGGAGTATGTATTGGGCCAATTTGGGACGAAAATAAACCAGGTGAGATAAAAATTACACTAAAGAAAGATGATAATTTTAAAACTAACATTGATGGAAAGTTTTTTCAAAATTCAATTGAGGATGATTGCAATAAATATATTTATTATCTTAGATATTTTGAATCTACTGCTGATTCAGGAGAAATAATAAAATATGGTGTTGCCACAGACTATGCTGAAAACTATCCAGATGCTCCAAATTATTGGTCAATTAATAAAAATAATGAAATCGAAAAAATTGGTACTACTAACATTAAAAAATATAGTATTAAATTTGAGCTGAGTAAATAAATGAAAATCGGAATTGACTGGGGCGGAACAAAAATTGAAGGTATTGCGATCGATTCAAAAAATGGAAAAGAAATAAATCGAATTCGAGTCGATTCTCCAAAAGATAACTATGATAAAATTATTTCAAAAGTAGTTGAAGTAATTGAAGATATTTCAAAAGACTCTTCAGACTTTACAGTTGGCATTGGTATGCCCGGTTCGATACATCCAGAAACAAATCTTGTACAGGTATCAAATACAAAAGCTCTTGAGAATAAACCTGTAAAATCAGATATTGAAACAAGGCTTGGATATGAAATAAAAATAGCAAATGATGCAGACTGTCTTGCGCTTTCAGAAGCAACGGATGGTGCCGGATCAGAATATAAAAGTGTCTTTGCTGTAATTCTTGGTACTGGTGTAGGTGCTGGTTATTCTGTTAATAAAAAAATTATAGTTGGTCCCAATAAGCTGACTGGTGAGTGGGGTCAAAACCCAATTCCTGGACCCATGGACGAATATGAAAAAAGTGTAAAGAGACATTGTGGTCGAGTTGGAGCAGTTGAAGTCTTTTTATCTGGTCCAGGTCTTGAAAATTATTACGAGCATATAACAAAAACAAAAATCTCATCCAGAGATATAGTTTCCCTTTATAAAGAAAATGATTCAGTTGCAGGTGAAGTGATGGATGTTTACTTTGAGAGAATTGCTAGGTCATTCAGTACGTTTGTAAATATACTTGACCCCGACGTAATCGTTTGTGGAGGGGGGATGTCAGAAATTGATGAAATCTATGATGAAGTACCAAATAGAATAATACCTTATATTGCATCGAGTTTTTTCCTTACACCAATTGTTAAAGCAACTCATGGGTCTTCTAGTGGAGTTAGAGGAGCAGCACATTTATGGAACTGAAAAATAAAAAGTTATTTGTTCCAATTTTTGTTATTACAACTTTAATTTTTTCATTTCTAGCATATGACCCTGAAGAAATTTCTATTGCGGGCCCATATTTTCCACAGATTACTTATTTTCAGGAGGAATTAGATCAAATTTCTAAAGATTTAAATGTAAAGATAAAGTATGTTCCTTTTTCAGATGTTGAGACAGAAATCGTTGTAGGTACAAATATTGAGGACTTTGATCTTGCAATAATTCCAAATCCTCAAGGAGTAGTAAATCTTGGAGAAAGAGGGCATATTTATCCAGTTTCTATTGCTTTAAGTGATGAATTGATTAATAATAATTATCCAAAACATCTACAAGAAATTACGACCTCTGAAATAGATCAAACAAATTACGGTATTCTTTTTAGATTGATCCCTAATTCACTAATTTGGTATGACGTTGATAAATATGAGAGGTTAGGATCTCCGACTTTTGAAAGCTTTGAAGATATGATTTTCTTTACTAAAGAATATTCATCCCCTGATAATCCATTATGGTGTATGGATATCGAAAGCGGAGCTTCATCAGGATGGATAGCAACTAATTGGTTAGAAGATTTGATTTTGCACGAATATGGACCAGATACTTATGATGATTGGCTCACACAAAGGATCAAATCTCAAAATAATGAAATCACATTATCAATTTTGAATATTGGAAAACTTATATTCGAGGAAAATGCAGTTTATGGGGGAAACCAGAGAATTATCAGTAAAGAATTTAGAAACAACTATCGTAATTTACTTGATGAAGATAATTCTTGTGTATTCAGCTGGTCAGGTCATTTTGCAAGTATGTATTTTCCTGCTGATAAAAGTTATGAGTACGATTTTGACTTTTTTAAATTTCCTTCAGAATCATATAAAAATGCAATGGTAGGCATTGGAGATTCTTTAGTTATCTTAAATTCATCAAATAAATCTTTAGAGGTATTTAATGCACTTTTAGATGATAATTTTGGACAGAAATGGATATCAAAACAGGATTCAATGTTTATTTCTGCAAATAAAAACTCAAATATAGAAGATATAGAAAACAGTATGCTTTATAAAGAAACCTTGCTTGTAAGAAATGCCTTAAATGATAATTTATTTAGATACGATGCTTCTGAGCTAATGGAAAGAAGAATCGGATCTGATCATCTTTTGTATGCTTTAAAAAAATACATTTTTTTGGGAAGTGAATTCATTAATGAAATTACTGAGGAATTGGATAGTAAATACTAATAAATTAAATAGCATCTCCAGTATCGGGATTAAAGAAATGAAGTTTAGAAGGGTCAATTTTTAGTTCAATTTCTTCTCCCTCAACAACTGTTGAGTTTGGGTTTATTCTTGCTATAAATTTTGTATTATCACCTAGGATAGATATGTCCTCACCATCATCAGCTAAGATTTCCTCAATCGCCTCAGTTTGGACGGGTTTGATATCTTTATAAAAATGAATATATGAATCAGAACCTAGTTGTTCCAAAAGAGAAACAGATACCTTGATACTCTCTGAAAATTCGCTTTCATTTGCATAGTTTCCATCCTCAAAAGCTTCAGGCCTAATTCCCATTACAATTTCTTTATTTTCAAAAGCCTTTAATTCATCTAATTTTTTACCATTGTAATCAATTTGATCATTTCCAAAACTTAATTCTATAGAGCCATTTTTTACAACTACATTTGCATATACAAAATTCATTGATGGGCTACCAATAAACCCTGCAACAAAAATATTTCTAGGATTAAGATAAATCTCTCTCGGAGTATCAATTTGTTGTAATTCACCTTTTCTGATCACTGCAACCCTATCTCCCATGGTCATAGCTTCTACTTGGTCATGCGTAACATACAAAGTTGTTGTTTGTAATTGTGTATGAAGTTGTCCTAATTCTGCTCTCATTTGTACTCTCAACTTTGCATCTAAGTTTGATAATGGTTCGTCCATAAGAAAAGCCTGTGGATTTCTAACAATAGCTCTACCCATTGCAACCCTTTGTCTTTGTCCACCTGATAAAGCTTTTGGTTTCCTGTCTAATAACTCACTTATTTCAAGTGTCTTAGCCGCATCTTTAACTTTTTGATCTATTTCGTCTTTTGGTAATTTTCTTAATTTTAAAGAGAAGGCCATATTGTCAAAAACGGACATATGAGGGTAAAGTGCATAATTTTGAAAAACCATGGCAATATCTCGATCTTTTGGTGCAACATCGTTAACAGTCTTCTCACCTATTGAAATTTCACCTTCAGTTATATCTTCAAGACCCGCAACCATTCTAAGTAGTGTAGTTTTACCACAACCTGATGGCCCAACAAGAACTACAAACTCACCATCATTGATTGTTATGCTTACATCTTCAAGTGCTCTTGTGCCATTTGGGTAAATTTTCCCAGCAGATTTGATATCAATTGCTCCCATACAGAAATAATTTTAACCATATAATTTTCAATTTAAAAATGAATTCAATCTTATAATATTTTTATGCTTGAAGTACCAATAAATAGAATTACTACATTAAATAATGATCAGCCAAACATGGATGCTCCTTATGTTCTTTATTGGATGATTGCATTCAGAAGAATAAATTATAACTTTTCTCTTCAACGTGCAATTGAGTGGGCAAACAAGCTTTCGAAACCTTTACTTATTTTTGAGCCTATGACAATTGATTATCCGATGGCAAGCATAAGATTTCACAAATTTGCTATTGAGGGTATGAAAGATATTCAAAAACAAACTGAAAAATCAAAAGCTTTTTATTTTCCATATGTTGAAGAAAGAAAAGGTGTTGCAGATAACTTATTAATAGAATTAGCAAAGAATGCCGCAGTCGTTATTACCGATGACTACCCAACTTATTTTGTTCCACAAATGACCGCAGATGCAAAGGGAAACATCCAAACGACATACGAACTTGTTGATTCAAACGGATTACTTCCAATAAGGATCGCAGATAAAGAATATGTTCGTGCTCATGATTTCAGAAGATTTATGCACAAAAATATAGAAGATTTTTTAGTAGAAGTCCCTGAAGCAAATCCTTTAGAGTATCTTAATTTAAAATTTGAAGAAAAAATATTAGAACCAATTTTTAATAAGTATGAGCTAATTGATTTTAACAACGTTAATGTTCAAGACTTTTTAGATAATTTAAATGTTGATAAATCTGTAGAGGTAAGTGATGTAGTTGGCGGATATAATGCTGCCAAATCAAGATTAGATCTTTTTGCAAAAAAAGGTTTTAATGATTATGCAAAATTAAGAAGTCATCCTTCAGAGGATGCAAGTAGTCAGCTTTCGCCATACTTTCACTTTGGACACATTTCAACTTATGAGGTATTTGAAAAAATAATAAACAATGAGTCTTGGTCAGTTGAAAATATAGACCCTAACTTTGTTGGTCGTAGAGAAGGATGGTGGGGTGGATCAGCTAATCTTGAAAGTTTTTTTGATGAACTAATTACTTGGAGAGAGCTTGGATATCATACGTGTGTCAAGAGGGCTAATTATGATCAGTATCAGTCGTTACCAGATTGGGCAGTAAAGACATTGGACGAGCATGCTAATGATGAGAGAGAGTACATATATGACTTATCAGAATTTACAAATGCTAATACCCATGATGAAATTTGGAATGCAGCACAAAATCAATTAAAAACTGAAGGGAGGATTCATAATTATTTAAGAATGTTGTGGGGTAAAAAGATTCTGGAATGGACTCCCAATCCACAAATTGCCCTTTCATATTTGATTGATTTAAATGATCGTTTTGCTTTAGACGGAAGAGATCCTAATTCATACTCAGGAGTATTTTGGATTCTAGGTAGATATGACAGAGCATGGGGGCCAGAAAGGCCAATTTATGGAAAAATAAGATATATGACATCAAAATCTACCGCAACAAAGTTCAATTTAAAGCCATATTTAGAAAAATGGTCAATTGGATTAGAAGTTTGATTACTATTTTTTTAAAATAAAGTTACAAAAAATTCTAAAAAATTTTCAAATTATTTTAATAATTTCACAAGGATGGTACATTTGTGATGTGAACGTTTCACATTAAAGAAAAAAAGGAGTACTTCTAAAATGGAAGAACTAACATACCGACTTTTCATGGTGGCAACAGTAGGAATGCTTGCAGGAACAGTGTTTTTACTTGCCTCATCAAGAGAAGTTAAACCAGAACACAGACGTGGTGTATATATTTCAGCACTTGTCTGTGGTATTGCATGGTATCACTATCAAAAGATGGGTGCATCTTGGGAAAGTGGAGCATACGATACAGGGTTAAGATACGTTGACTGGGTCTTAACCGTTCCTTTGATGTTCGTGGAAGTCCTTGCAGTTACAAGAAAGGGTGCCGCATATAATGAGGCAGTCCGTAACTGGGGAGTCGCAGCAACAGTAATGATTGGTGCAGGATACTACGGTGAAACATCAGCAGCAGGAAGCAACGAATATTGGACAGGATTCGTAATTGCTATGGCAACTTACGTCTGGCTAATGAGAAATCTTCAAGCTGAAGGTGAAGGTCTTAAAGGTGATGAAGCAGCAGCTTTTGAAAACATTAAGAATCTAATCCTTGTAGGTTGGGTAATTTATCCATTAGGATACATTGCACCTGTAGTTGGAGACTTCGATGCTATTAGAGAAGTCCTTTACACAATCGCTGACATAATTAACAAAGTCGGCCTTGGTGTATTGGTACTACAAATGGCTCGAGTTAAGTCAGGAGAGAAAGTTTCATAACTTTTTCGAATAAAATTTTAATGATAGGCGACAAATGTCGCCTATCATTTTTTGTAGGGTAAAATCTCAATATGGATCTCATAATTTTATTTAATACTTTTTTTGGGTTCCTTACTTTTATTGCCTGGTTTTCTACAGCTGCAATTCTTTATCTTTATTTTTCAAAAAAAACATTTAGCAAGTTAATTACAGATCAGTTCTTGAACTTTGCTATTTCCGTTGCTGTTTTTTCTTCTATCGGAAGCATTGTATATTCCGAGGTTGTTGGTTTTATCCCTTGTCGATTTTGTTGGTATCAAAGATATTTAATGTACCCAGTGGCAATATCATTAGTTATTTCACTATTTAAGAGACCTTTTTTTCGGGTAGGGTATATCAGCATTATTGGTGTGGTTATAAGTGCATATCATATATTTTTACAAAACGGTGGTGGAGGCGGAGGAACATGTGCAGTTGATGTGCCTTGTGATATGAAGTATGTTGATATTTTTGGATTTATAAGCATTCCTGTAATGGCAGGGACTGGTTTTTTAACGATATTTGTCACTTTGTTGTATTATGAATTTGCAAGAAAGGAATTTGTTGAATAAAAATTTTGTTATTGCTGGCGTGATAATTTTAGTTTTAGGGCTTGCTATCGCTATTGGTGTCACACTAAGCTCGGAACCAGTAACAGCAGGACTACCTGAAGGTGAGATTACAATCTCAGGTGAACCACTTCCTGAATTTGCTGGGGAAAATGATTTAAATATCGTTGCAGGTTTACCAGCTCCTACATTCTCTGCACCTAATGAAAATTCCGAAATAATTACTGTAGAAAAAAATGGTAATGCAAAGGCACTTTTATTTCTTGCTCATTGGTGCGGATATTGTCAAAAAGAAGTTCCAATTGTACAAAACTTAATAGACACAGTTGGTGTGCCAGATGGTGTAGAAGTTATTGCTATTGCAACATCTATTGATCGTGGAAGAGAGAATTATCCTCCACAAAGATGGTTAGCTAACGAGGGTTGGAGTGAATTGCAGCTTTATGATCTTGAAAGAGAAATTGGAACCTATTATGGATTAAATGCATTTCCTTACTGGGTATTCCTAGATAAAGATTTGAATGTAGTTGCAAGACAAACAGGAAATATTCCTGAAAATATTGTACTTGCTCAATTAGTTCAATTAGCTAACCAGTAGACTACTTCGTAAATACTGCTAAATAAACAAAATCAAATAAGCCAGTTCTTTTTATGTCGAGACTTAAATATTCGTTTTTTGCTAAGTGAACTTCAGGTTGAGGATAAAAATCAAGCGACTTATGTAAAAATCTATATTCTTTGAGATTTATGGTTATGAGACCAATAAAGTGTAATAAAATAAAAGTTCCAATTCTATGAAAAATTTTAAGTATAGAATTTTTTGGTCTTGTCATATCTAGCAATATAAATTTACCACCAGGTTTAAGCACACGATAAACTTCATTTATTGCCTTTTCAGTTTCGGAAATATTTCTCCAAACAAAACAACATAAAACATTATCAAATGAATTTTCATTAAATGGTAAATCCTCACCTTTACCCACAATTTTTCTGTCGAATTTATTTAATGAAAGCATTTGTTCATCAGGATCAAGTGCTGTTACGTCAAAATTTATAAGATCAGAATAAGAAGCTCCAGTTCCACTACCCAGATCTAGGACACTTCCAGGGTTTAATTTTTCAGCAGCTAGTTTTCGCCATGACTTATCAAAACCCAAAGTAGTCAGGGAATTTATGAAGTCATAAAATTTATGGATATTAGAGAAATTTGCTGATTCGTTCAATTAGATGAAATAAGCAACAGCTAGTAGTATTCCTGTTAAAAAGTGAACTCCAATAGTTGAGACATTTACAAGGAGGAGTTCGTAAGGAACTTTTTGTCTATCTGCTTCAGGATCATTCCATTTAATCATCCAATCATCTGCCATCTTGAATGCTTTCCAAACTAAAGCCAAAGGAAGCAAAGCTATGAAAGCATAAACTGTTCCATAATCTGTAAAAAAGCTTAAAATTCCAATTAGAGCTACCGATACAAAAGCTTCAATCATGAATTGTTTATAAAGAGAGAGAGGTTTTTCTAATCTCATCCACCCATCGTTTACTGCTGTCCGAACAACCCATGTGTTTTTACCAACTGCGGCATCAGATGGAGCGTCTTGAAATTGATTTATCCATACAATTAGCATGACTAATAATGCTATCGGTACCGAGGCGATAAGAGCTTCTAACCAGTTCCAAAGTGATAAATCATTATTATGGATTGGTGCTGTTAGGACATAGTGTGCTCCCATTACCATGACCGGTCCAAAACCCAGAGCTATTGCAATTTCTCCAAAACCTTTGTAGCCAAGTCGTATAGGGTCACCCGTATAACCAAGAGCTAAAAAAGTACCTAAAATACCAGTCCATAAAATTGGTGTATTTCCAAATACAAATCCACTAATTTCTTGGTTTATATACAAACCAATGCCAACAGTTCCAATAATGCTTACTATTGCTGTTATTAATACTTGACCAGGAGTCATTAATCCAACTTGGATCACTCTACTTCCACCATTGAAGGGACTGGCAACCTTATTTATTTCATCAGCATTAGATGTATGATCAAAATAATCATTTGAAGCATTGGTAGCAATTTGTGCGAGACATGCACCACCTAATACGAGCCAAAACATATTCCATGACCACGTACTGTTTAAATTTTCTGTTTTTAGATCACTCCACGCCACCGAAGCACCAATTAATATTGGTGCAATAGTAGCTGTTAGAAAGGGGGCTCTAACAGTACGTAGCCACAGACCAACTCTTTTAAACGCTAGTTTAAAAGCGAACTTCACAGCTGAAGTTCTATTAGCTGGGTATGTTTTCCACTCAAATTGTTCTTCCTGATAAAAGTCAACATATTTAACAGTTGTTGGTTTGATGCGATAGTAGCCAACAACATCATTTTTCTTTAGAAAATCATCTTCCATATATTCTTTGAATGCTTCAGTGGTAGACAAAACCATCTCATAAGCTTTTTCTTTTTCTTCTTCATCTTTGATCTTGTAACATTCACCATCTATTTGTAATCCTCTGATACCTTCCTGTCCTTTTGGCCAAATCACTACATGAACCCTAGGATTTAAACGGATTTGTTCAGCTTTTCTTGTTGGATTAAAAGTGAAAAATACTAGATCTTCACCATCTCTCGCATAAAAAACAGAAGCGCCGGAGGAGTTCCCACCCACACTCGTAGCTATAAACATTCTGTCGGCAGAATCTAAAACATCTTCAATTTTTTTATCTAATACTTCGTTCATTATTTTGAACTTTAATATGCTTGTGAAATAATACACAAAGTCCTTAGTGTTTATTTGATAGGCATTTATTATTAAACAATATGTTTGATGTCTTCAAAACAGCTGAATTTAAAAAAGCTCTTAAGTTTTATATTGAAGAAGTTAAAAATAACAGTAAACACTTTTTAATCTCAATGTCTTCGGCAGTAATCTGGTGTTTCCTTGTTGTGCTACATCCCTATTTTATAAAAAGAATTGTTGATGATGGTATTGTTGCCAATAATCAACAAACGATTATTGTATTTATTTCTTTCCTTATCATTATCGGCTACATTAGAGCAGCCTCGATAGGCATAAGAAGATATTTCAGTATGTCTGTTTCATTTAATGTTGAAGCTGAAATTCGAAATAGTATTTTTGGCCATATGCAAAAGCTTGCATTTAAATATCATGACAAGGTTCCAACAGGTGAATTAATGGCAAGGGCATCTAGTGATGCTTCACAAGTTAGGCTTGCGTTTGCAATTGCCCCTCTAGCAACAGCAAACGTTTTTCTTCTACTCATTCTAAGTATCACTCTTGTATCAATAAGTTATATTCTTGGAGCGATAGTTTTATTATCTATACCTTTAGTTCTTTGGTTAGCTGGGATCTTTGCCTCAAAGGCAATGGAAATTTCCTTAAGAGTGAAAGAGGCAGAAGCTGAAATGACTACTGAGGTTGAAGAACAATTAGGCGGTATAAGAGTAGTAAAGGCTTTTGGAAATGAGATAGAAGCATCAGAGAAAGTAGAAAGTTCAATTGGTAAAATCTATGAGACTTCTATAGATTTTTTACATTTAAGAACAAGATTTGTTCCCATGTTTGAGTTAATACCAATGATAATAACTTTAATTGTCCTACTTCTTGGTGGCTATCTTGCATTAAATGATTTAATTACATTGGGTGACTTTATAGCATTTACACAATATGTAATATTATTAATTTGGCCATTAAGAATTACCGCATGGTTTTTATCTGAAATTCCATCAAGTGTTTCTGCAGGAAATAGAATTTTACAATTATTGGATGAACAACCCTCAATTACTGACAATGAAGACCTTGATTCATTTCCTAGCGATGGAAATGGAAGTATTGAGTTTCAAAATGTTAACTTCAGTTATGGGAATGAAAATATTTTTAATGATCTTAGTTTTAAAGTTGATGGTCAAAAAACCATTGCTATTGTTGGTGCTACAGGCTCAGGGAAATCAACTTTAGCTTATCTACTTCCAAGATTATATGATATTGAATCAGGAAAAATAAAAATTGATGATGTAAACATTGAAAATATTAAGTTAGATGAGTTAAGAAGTAACGTGAGCCTTGCGTTTGAGGAAAGTTTTTTATTTTCGAACTCTGCAAAAGACAATATTGCTATTGGCTCAGTCGAAGCATCTCAGGAAAAAGTTGAAGAAGCGGCAATAATTGCAAAAGCACATGAATTTATTTCACAATTACCGGAGACATACGAAACTAAAGTTGGTGAACGTGGTTATGGTTTATCAGGTGGACAACGTCAAAGGATTGCCCTTGCACGTGCAATTGTTAGAAATCCAAAAATATTAATTCTTGATGATGCATTATCTGCTGTAGATGCTTCAACTGAGGAAGAGATTAGAAATGAATTAAAGAATGTCATGAATAAAATGACAACTCTTATCATCACTAACAGAGTTCCAACTATCGAATTATGTGATGAGGTCCTATTTATCGAAGGTGGAAAAATTAGAGCTCAAGGAAAACATGAAGAAATTCTTGAAGATGTAGCTTCGTATAGAAATTTGTTTTTAGAACAAGAGAAGGCAGCAAAGTAAATTGAAAGATAAAACATTCTCAAGATCTGTGAAGTTGGTTCCTGAAGTTATAAATAAGTTTTTTATAAGTTCATTCATTGCTCTTTTAGCAACAGGATTAAGAATGGTGGGACCAAATTTAATATCAAATGGTATTGATGATGGAGTTTTAAAATCTGATTACAACTATGTACTTCAACAATCGGTGTTTTATTTTATAACTTTGGTCTTGTTGTATTTCGTTACTAGTCAGGCTTTGCTATCAATAGGTATGGTTGGAGAAACCTATGTACGTAGAGTTAGGGAAAAATTATTTAGACACATGTCTTCACTTGATATAAATTATTTTGAGAAAAATAAAACTGGGGTATTGGTTGCTCGTTTAACTTCCGATATGCAAAGTTTGAATGAATTTGCCAGAGAAGGTGCAAGTAGTGTCATAACTGCATTGCTGACAATATTTGGAGCGGTAGTTGCGGTTTTTTTGGTGGACGTAGAACTATCAATACTTGCATTTGTGATTATGCCGATATTGGCTATTGCTACAAAAATTTTCAGAAATTATGCAGATACAACATACTGGGAAGTTCGAGAATGGATTGGACAGGTACTCTCATCTCTTCAAGAAGGTATTTCTGGTGTAAGAGTTATTCAGGCATATACAGATGAAGATACACAAATAAAAAGGTTTAAGAAAGTAAACAAAGAGCACTTTAAGGCAAATATGAGATCAGCGAGAAACATTGCAGTTTATTTTCCATTTTTGGAATTTACAAGAGTTTCTTCAATAGCCACTGTCCTATGGTTTGGCTCTCAAAGAATATCAGAGGGAACTCTTTCTGTTGGTGAATTAGTTGCATTATTGTTTTATTTAAATTATTTTTTTGATCCGCTAATTCAATTATCTTTCAATTACGACACCCTAAGGTCTGCAGGCTCATCCATGAAAAAAGTATTTTCTATCCTTGATGAAAAACCTAACCTAAGCAAGAAAGGTGAGCAGTTTCCAGATAATGAATTAGAGCAAACTGTTGAGTTTGATAATGTCTCTTTTTCATACGGTAGAGAAAATGTTTTACACGGTGTTTCATTTTCAATAAATAAAGGTGAAAAGATTGCGATTGTTGGTGAAACAGGTGCAGGGAAAAGTACTATTGCTAAATTAATTCTCAGATTTTATCTGCCAACCAGTGGAAGCATGAAATATTTCGGTGTAGATTCCAATGAAGTTGATGAGGAATGGGTAAGAGACAATGTTGCTTTTGTACCCCAGGAAAGCTTTTTGTTTAGGGGGACAATACGTGAGAATTTAATGTATTCAAAACCTGATTTCACATCTTTAGAAGACGAACTATCAACAATCGGTGTACTTGACTGGTTTAATAGATATGAAAATAAACTTGATCAAGAAGTTGGAGAAAGAGGAGGTAATATTTCTGCAGGAGAAAGACAATTTGTTGCTTTACTAAGAGCCGTATTAGCAAAACGAAAAATAATTGTTTTTGATGAAGCAACTGCGAATTTAGACATTGAGTCTGAATCCTCAATTCTAGATGCAACTGAAAAACTTTTAGCTTTTCAAACTTCCATTGTTATTGCTCATAGGTTAGAAACAGTTCTTAACGCAGAGAAAATAATGGTGATGGAAAATGGAAATCTAATTGGGTTTGATAGTCATAAAAACCTGTTAAAAAGTAATCAGACTTATATAGATCTTTTCTCTGCTTGGAATTTAGTTAATGATCTTTAATCCTTTTGGCAGCCAGCTCACAGTATTCTTTATTAACCTCATATCCTACATACTTTCTATCTGAATTTATAGCCGCTAAAGCTGTTGTGCCACTTCCCATGAATGGATCAAGTATTAACTCTTTTTTATAAGAATATAAATTTATGAATCTATCCACAAGTTCCTCTGGAAATGGTGCTGGATGACCAACTTTTTTTGCCTTTGCTGGAAGAACATTCCATATTGAAAGTGTTGAATCCATAAATTCCTCTTTATCAATCGTAGATTCTCCATCTTTATTCCTATTAAATGATTCCTTAGAAAATATTAAGCAGTATTCATGAAGGTCTCTGATTACTGGGTTTGAGGCAGACAACCAACTACCCCAGGCAAAATTTGCATTAGCTCCCTTTGATTTCTGCCATATTATCTCGCCCCTCATAATGAATCCCAATCTAATTAACATATCTGTAAATTGATCCGAGAAAGGTATATATGGTTTTCTTCCCAGATTTGCCACATTCACAACCAGACGACCACCCGATTCTGTAACTCTGTAAACTTCTTGGAAACATTGTTGCATTAGTTTCCAATATTTTTTGTCATCAAGATCAAGATCACTTAACTTTCCAACATTGTATGGAGGAGAGGTAATTGTTAAAGAAACACAGTTATCTACTAACTCACTCATATTTTCTGCACTTTTGTTAAATATTTTATTTTTTATCTTTGATATATTATTTTCAGATTGTGTTTCAAAATTAGTTTCAGTTTGAAATTTTGAAACAAATCCCTTTCTTGAGCCTGATCCATCTTTGAAAACTGATTCTTTTGACATGATATCTTAAGTTATTTCCTTAAAGCCAAATTCTATTTCTTCTTTACTTTCTAAATCTAAAATCTGATCAATAAGGTTTTCATATTTGCTGTGATGTAAATAAGCTAAATTATTGATATCTAAAATTTCATCACTAGGGTCGTTTTCAGATACCCATAAAATTCGTTTAAGAGAACTTTCTCTGATTGCTTTAAGAAACACAGACCTTAAATTTGATTCATTATCTTCAAAAAATACTCCACAAAATGCACCATGTGAAGCTGTTGAAATGTGAGTATCATCAAAAATATCTCCAATTGCTTTTTTTCCAGGAAAAGATTTATTAAATGAATCCTGCATTTGATCGGACAAAAATACTCTTAAATCTGCATTTTGTAGTGATAATTTTTCAACAATTTCTTTATCAGAACTATTTGTTGGATTTACACATATAACAGGCATCAATTAAAGTTTAATTAATAATAAGAGAAATCTATATTCATTGCTCTTATTATTGAAACGAGACTTAACTAGAATTAAATTATGACTGACGTAGATATAGATATTGGTAAATATTCATTGGGGTGGTCTGACCCTGAAAAGAATGTTTTTAAACCAGAAAAAGGCTTGAATGAAGACATTATTAGAAAAATGTCGGAAATTAAAGAAGAGCCAGAGTGGATGCTTGATTTCAGACTAAAAGCTTATAAAAGATTTCTTGATAAACCTATGCCTGAATGGGTTGCGAAAGAAAAATTAAATAAACTAGATTTTGACGATATATATTACTACATAAAACCAACTGAAAACCAAGCAGATACATGGGATGAGGTACCTGAAGAAATCAAACAAACTTATGAAAAATTAGGTATTCCTGAAGCTGAAAGAAGCTATCTTGCAGGTGTAACAGCACAATATGAAAGTGAAGTTGTTTATCACAAGAATCGTGAAGATTTAGAAAAATTAGGTGTTTTGTTTTGTGATATGGATACCGCTGTTAGAGAATATCCCGAGCTTGTTAAAGAATATTTTGGAACAGTTATTCCTCCTGGAGATAACAAGTTTGCAGCACTCAATTCAGCAGTATGGTCTGGAGGTTCATTTATATATGTTCCTAAAGGTGTACATGTTGAAGATCCACTACAAGCATACTTCAGAATAAATGCTGAGAACATGGGTCAATTTGAAAGAACTCTAATTCTTGTAGATGAAGGAGCATCAGTTCATTATATAGAAGGTTGTTCTGCACCTGTTTATACAACTGATTCATTGCATTCAGCAGTTGTAGAAATAGTAGTAAAGGCATCTGGTACATGTAGATATACAACAATTCAAAACTGGTCAAATGATGTTTATAACCTTGTAACAAAAAGAGCACAGGCTTATGGAAATGCAACAATGGAATGGATCGATGCAAACCTTGGTTCAGGATTAACAGTAAAGTATCCATCTGTGTACCTCATGGAGCCAGGAGCTCATGGTGAGGTTTTATCAGTAGCATTCGCTAATAGCGGGCAACATCAAGACACAGGAGCAAAAATGGTACACCTTGCTCCAGATACAACCTCATTGATTACATCAAAATCTATTTCTAAAGGCGGAGGTAGAGGAGCTTACAGGGGGCTAGTAAGAGTTGAAGATGGGTCTGAGACTGCAAAAAGTTTTGTAAGATGTGATGCCCTGATTTTAGATGATGAATCTAGATCAGATACGTATCCTTATATGGAGATTGAGGAATCTTCAGCCGAAATTGGGCATGAAGCCACAGTTTCTAAAGTTGGTGAAGATCAACTTTTCTACTTGATGAGTAGAGGACTTTCAGAGGAAGAAGCAACATCAATGATTGTTGCTGGCTTCGTCGAGGAATTCACAAAAACACTTCCTATGGAATATGCAATGGAATTTAACAAACTAATCGAACTCAATATGATTGAGGCCGGTGCTATAGGTTAATTGCATAGGAAGTAATTTGAACACAAAGTTAGTTGAAAAAAATCTAATAAAAAAAACATCTAAAGATTTTTCTGCTGTTTCAGTAAAAGATGAAGATTGGAAATACATAGGAAAAAATATATATACAGTAAATGAATTTGAAGTTGGTAAACCAGGAAAATTAGAAAAAAACGAAAATTTCAACCTTGATTCAAATTGTTATGAGTTCGCCATAAATACAAATGAAAAAAATATTGAAATCATTGATTTAGAAGAAATTAAAAAATCAACCATTGATGAGTCAATTAAAAGACCTTTTGATAAGTTTTCTGTTGAACAATTCGAGAAACTAACTGGCGGTTTTCAACTTAATGTAAAGGATGATTTCTCAGATTACTTTTCAATAAATTTTCAATCTGAAGAAACATCAGTCCCATATCTTGGTGTCAATATGACAAAAAATAAATCCGGAAAATTACTTTTAAATTTTGGAGAATTAATACGAGGAGATATTTTTCCGACAATTGAGATATTTTTAGAACAGAATGCATCCTTAGAATTAATAATTAACGTGACATCAAAAAATGATGTAAGCATAATCAATAATCTTTATGCAAAGTTATTAAATGATGCAAATCTATCTGTGCATATGATAAGTACTGGTGGTTTATTTTCAAGATCAAGATTAGACATTGATTTATTTGGAAATGGTGCAGGTTTTGAAATTGATGGAGTATATTTTGGAGAAAACAACCAAATTCATGACACGAGAGTATTCGTTAATCATCTAGGCAAAAGTACTACATCAAATATGATAACGAAAGGTGTTTTAGGTGATGAAAGCTCATCAATCTTTACCGGAACAATTCATATTGCCGAAGGAGCTGTGAAAACAGAATCACAACAAGAAAATAGAAACATTATTTTAACAGAAAAAGCGTCTGCTCAATCTGTTCCAAATTTAGAGATTCTTTGCGATGATGTTATTTGTGGTCACGGTTCTTCAGTTGGGCCAATTGATGACACTCTTTATCACTACGTTATGTCTAGGGGAATAAATAAAGAGGATGCAGAAAAGTTATTAATTAAGGGTTTTTTCAATGAAGTAATAAATGAAGATCCTTGGGACATTATCCATGACGAAGTTGCAGATACTTTATCTGAAAAGTACGAAAATATCTTAGAAAGAAAATCTAATGAAAGTTAAAACAATCAATATATCAGAGATAAGTGAAAATTCTGTGAAAGTTGTAAATGTAGATGATAAAGACATAGCAATTTTCAATGTAGAAGGAGACTTTTATGCAATTGATGACCTTTGTTCTCATGCAGAAGCATCACTTGCTGAAGGTGAAGTATTTGATTGCAAAGTTGAATGTCCATTACATGGTGCAGAATTTGATTTAAAGACGGGCCAAGCTGTTACTTTACCTGCAACCAAACCAGTTGCATCATATGTTATTTCTATCGAAGATGAAGTGATTTATTTAGAAATGGAAGATAATGCTTAAAATAGAAAATCTAAAAGCTTCAATTGGCGATGTTGAAATTCTAAAGGGGATAGATTTAGAAATAGGAAGCGGAGAACTTCATGCAGTTATGGGTCCAAATGGGTCAGGTAAATCAACTTTATGTCACGTATTAATGGGAAATAATGATTACGAGAAAGAAGGCAAGGTGACACTTAATGGAGATGACGTATTATCAATTCCACAGTTTGAAAGAGCAAAAAAAGGTATATTCCAGTCATTCCAGTATCCAGTTGGTTTACCAGGTGTTACATTAAAAGAATTTACAGAGTCATTCTTAGGAGATACTGATGAAGATGAGTTAATTGAAATGTCTAAAAGATTCAATTTAGACGAATTCTTAGATCGTGATGTAAATGTAGATTTATCAGGTGGAGAGAAAAAAAGATCAGAATTATTTCAATTATCATTGATGAAGCCATCTTTAGCCCTTCTTGATGAAATAGACTCAGGTTTAGATATTGATGCAATTAAATCTGTTGCATCTTTGATTAATGAAAATAGAGATGAAAAAACATCTTATATATTAGTTACTCACTACAGCAGAATACTGAAATATCTTGATGTTGATAAAGTCCACATTGTTGTTAACGGTAAAATCGTTAAATCTGGTTCAAATGAATTGATTGAAGAAGTTGATTCTGGTGGATACACTCAATATCAGGAAGAAAATTGAATAAAAAAGAAACAAGAATAGAAAAAGACTCAATGGGTGAATTTGAAGTACCTATTGATGCTATGTATGGTGCTTCAACTGCGAGAGCAATTGAAAATTTTCCAATCTCAGAACTTAAGTTCTCTAGATCATTTATAAGAGCACTTGGTGAAATTAAAAAAGCTTGTGCCATAGTAAATCAAGATAATAAATTATTAGATAAAAAAATAGCAACTGCAATTATTGATGGTGCTGAAGAAGTAATCTCAGGAAATCATGATAAGGATTTTGCAGTTGATATTTTCCAAACAGGATCAGGCACTTCTACAAATATGAATGCAAATGAAATCATTGCAAAAATAGCATCTGATAAAACTGGTGAATCAATACATCCAAACGATCATGTAAATATGAGTCAATCATCAAATGATGTTATTCCAACAGCTACAAATGTTGCTGCGGTAATAGATGTTACTGAAGGGCTCATCCCTGAATTAGATAATCTTATTTCATTAATTAATGAAAAGGCAAAACAGTGGGAGAAAGTCTATAAAAACGGAAGAACTCATTTAATGGATGCTACACCTGTTAGTTTAGGTCAAGAATTTTCTGGATATGCTGACTTAATAAATGAAAGGATGGGGGACATTAAAGTCTCTTTAGATAATGTTCAGAAATTAGCAATTGGGGGGACCGCCGTCGGTACTGGAATAAATGCTCCTGATAATTTTGGGGCTGATGTTGCAAGTGAACTTCAGTCATCAATTGGTATACCTTTTAAAGAAGTTGAAAATCATTTCACAAGACAAGGATCAAGAGAAGAAGTGGTTCATTTATCAAGTGCTTTGAAGGCACTTGCAGTATCGCTCTTTAAAATTGCAAATGATATTAGATGGATGGGTAGTGGACCAGTTTCAGGATTGGGAGATTTGAAAATTCCTGCTTTGCAACCAGGTTCATCAATAATGCCTGGAAAAGTAAATCCTGTCATACCTGAAATGATGATGCAGGTATCAGCTCAAGTTATTGGAAACGATACAACCATTACGTTTTCATCAGCGAATGGAAATTTTGAGCTTAACACAATGCTTCCTGTAATGGCTCACAATTTACTTGAAAGCATTGCTTTACTCACCACTGGAGTGAGTGTATTTGGGGAAAAACTAATAAAGGACCTAGAAGCAAATACTGAAAAGCTAAATGAAGATACTCAAAAAAACTCAATCCTAGTTACAGCACTTGTACCAAAGCTTGGGTATGATGTTGCTGCTGAAGTAGCCAAAGAAGCTATGAAAAAATGGATTAACTATTAAAGAAGTATTGCTTAGTAAAGAATTAATGTCTGAAGGTGATATTGATGATCTTTTGGATATAGAGAAGCTTATCTAGTGGTTAATAAAATCGCTATTGCTTCTGATCATGCAGGTTTTGAATTAAAACAATTATTAATAGAATATTTGTCTTCTGATCTTGAAATTGAGGACTTAGGAACTAATAATTTGGAACCTTGTGATTTTCCAGATTATGCAACGAAAGTATCTAATTTTGTTTTGGATAATGAGGACACAAAGGGAGTTTTAATATGTGGGACAGGTGTTGGCATGTCTATTGCAGCAAATAAAGTAAAAGGTATAAGAGCTTCTAATGTCACTAATGTAAAAACCGCTATTCAATCTGTTGAGCATAATGATGTAAATGTTCTATGTCTCGGTTCGGAAAATCTAGATATTGAGGCTGCAAAAGAAATAACTGAGTCATTTTTAAATTCCTCTTTTTTAAATGAGGAAAGATACATAAATAGAATTAATAAACTTAGCTAATTAAGGTATAAATTTGTTTTTACCTTCAAAAACCTTTGTCTCATTTACATAGCTATAGTATTTTCTACATTCACAGGCTAAATATTCAATATCTATTGGATTAAAACCACGTTTTGCCTCAGGCCAGTATGTTTTTTGGAGTTCAATCATTTTTTCACCAACTTCTTGGTGGGAACTTAAACCAAGATGACTTTGCAATCTATCAAGATAAGCAACGGCACCTATTCCTGTAGGAACCTCACTTTCAATTGGAATAATATCGGGTCTAAACCATGCAATATCAATGACTGCCATGAATATTGGAAAATCATTTTGCATTTGAAATTCTTTATTTATGTTGTTGGTTGCGGTAATCACACTTTTGTTTGATGATTCAAGAATATTTAATAAAGAATCTTGTACCTCATAAAATAATTTAGTTGCAGCATCAATTCTTGAGTACTGTTCACCTTCCCATGTAATTGGTTCAACAGGATATGCAGTTTCATTACACCATGGATCAATACTTTCTAATTTATTTTTTAAGTCATTAGGATCATCTAAATCTTCGGGCGTTAATGTATCTAAAACTTCCTGCCTATTACACCATCTTGCAAAAAATACAGCATTTATTAATTTTGCTGGATTTTCATTTAAATTACCCGCAAATTTAATAATTGATTTACTAACTCGATCATCTTCTCTAAAGACATTCAGGAACCTTCCATTTTGGAAAATTTCATCCGTACTCCATGGAAAATCTTCACCACTTTCTCTTAAAATTCTTATATTTTCTCGTTCTTTACAGAAATCAAAAAAGCTTTGTACTGGATCTTCTATTTCAAGACCATCTAAAGCTGAGGCATACTTATTTTCTATCATATTTATATTGATAACTGCCAAATAGCTTTTACCCAGTCATCTTGAATTTCATTTCTAGCAAATACAACAATTCCTAATGCTCCATCTTCATAGACTTTTCTCATTGAAGTACCAGTTGTGTAAACATCATCACAGATAAGTAGTGGATCTGTATCATTGTTTGAACAGTAAGGTTTTAATGCTTTTTCAAACGGTATGCCACCACGTGGAATACCTTTGACATCTCTAAAAGTCATTTTTTCACTTACTATTTTTGCCAATGCTTCGTAGTCATTTTCATCTAGTGCATCACATTCCACTTTCCATGTAAGTGGTAAGCCAGCATGAGAGATGAAATCTTCTTTAATAAATAAATTCATATTAACTTCCTTAATTTTAGTGGATTGAAACAAACAGTACCCAAACTAATATGATCGGCACCAATATTTTTGTAGTACTCTATCTCTTTTAGAGAATCAATACCTCCACCTGCAATAACTTCAATATCTGGGTAAGAATCTTTAATGTGTTTAACAAACTTTGAAGTATATGGGATCAACTCTTTACCACTCAGCCCTCCTTTATCTATTGGCAATGTATTGCATGCATGAATCTGTTTGAATCTAAATTTGTTGATGTACTCATCCAATTCCTGAAAAGTAGTAAGTGGCGAAATTTTTCCTATGTACCAGTTTCTTGTATCTGGTTCAAAATCTTCAATTCCGTCAATGTAATGCGCGTCTATATTTGGACATGACATATTGACTTCAATATTGAAATCATTTGGTATTTTTTCTGCAAATAATCTCCAATCATTTTTTTCTATTCCTGCAATTGAAAAGACTTCACCAGTTTTATGTTTTGGAAGCCCAATTGTTAAACCGGGATTTCTTAAACCAATTTTGTTAACCCATCCACGTTTTGTATATCGTAAAGTTTTAACTATTTGAACAATTCGACCTGTTCTTTTTTCAACGGTCCAACTACCAGATACTGAAATAGTATTTTTAGTCTTTATGTAGTTTCCAAAAGGTGCTGCAATAAATTTATTCATACTTCTAATTCATCTATTACCATTGAAGGATTATTTTTAATTGACCGTCCCATAACAATATATTTTGCTCCAAGCTGTATAGCCTTTTTAGGAGTAGTTATGTTTTTTTGATCTTCATGTAAATCATTTTCTAATCTAATGCCTGGTGTAACAATTAGATCAAATAAATTTGTTGTATTAGCAATTTCAGATGCTGGGCAAATAACGCCTTCTAAATTTGAGTCTTTAGCTATTTGAAACTCATCTTGAACAATCTTGCTTGTATTTGAATCAACTGATTTACTTGTTAAAGCACTACTGACTCCAAGAAGATTTAAATCTTTACTTTTTTTATTCACAGCTTCTGATAATGCTTCTTTCCCAGATGATATATGTAAAGTTAAATAGTCTGCTCCAATATTTGATACTGAAGCAGTAGCTTGACCTACAGTGTTTGGGATGTCATGTAGTTTTAAATCTAAGAAAACAACCCACCCATCATTTTTTAGTTGTTCAACACATGAAGGGCCTTCGGAAGTAAAAAGTTCTAATCCAACTTTTACCCCATAAATATGACCCTTTAAGACATCTAATTGTTCTTTAAATTCTTTTAGCGACTTACCATCTAGTGCAAAGAAAATTGGTTTAACTGACATCTTGTATAACCTCCAGATCATCAAATACTAAGTTCTGATTTAAAAATGCTTCAATAAATGCATCAGCTTCTCTTACAGATGAAACAACCGCTACTCCAGTTTCATGTGATAAACGTCTAATTTTCCAACCATCTGACAATTCATTTGCATATGTTGGTGTATTGATTACTAAAGAAACTAATTTATCTTCAATTATTGTTAACGAAGTTTGTCCTAAGTCATCAGCTTTACCAACTATTACTGAATCAATACCATTAGTTTTAAGAAATTTTCCTGTTCCTTCAGTCGAGTATAGTGTGAAGCCAAGTTCAAGATATTTATTTACTGTCTTAATAAAATTTGGCTTTTCGTTGTCACTTAAAGTTACAAATATCCCTTTCTCTTTATTATTAATTTCTACACCTGCAGCTGCATAAGCTTTATTTAATGCAGTACCAAACTCTTTTCCAACCCCTAATACTTCACCAGTTGCTTTCATCTCCGGTCCTAACATAGTGTCTTCAGCTGGAAATCTAGACCATGGAAATATAGCCTTTTTAATTGCCACTTTATTTGATGAGCTACTCAAGTATTTAGTCTTATTTCTAACTTCATCAATTGAATAACCAAGCATTAATAATGTTCCAGCTTTAATAATTTGATTTCCCGTTACTTTTGCAACGAATGGCATTGTTCTTGATGCTCTAGGGTTCGCTTCTAATATGAATAATTCTTCATCTTTAATGGCAAATTGTATATTTAGAAGTCCCTTTACATTTAGACCTAAAGCAAGCTTTTTACTTTTTTCCTCTATTTCTTTCAACATTTCCTCACCAACACTATAAGGAGGAATGACAGCTGTAGAATCACCACTATGTACTCCAGCAGGCTCAAGATGTTCTAAAATTCCAGCTATATAAACCTCTTTTCCATCAGAAATTAAGTCAACATCAATCTCAATAGTGTCCGTTAAAAATTGATCAACTAAAAGAGGACCAGATTTAAATGGATTACCATCTTCATCTGCACTCGCTAATATATCCAAATAATTTTCAAGTTCTTCATCAGTTTGAACAACCCTCATGGCTCTTCCACCTAATACATAACTAGGCCGTAACAAGACTGGAAAACCTATTTCTCTTACAGCTTCAACTAGATTGTTCTCATTTTTTGCAATTTTAGATTCTGGTTGTCGAATATTCTGATCCAAACATAGTTTTTGAAATAGATCTCTATCTTCTGTTTTGTCAATTACATCTAATGATGACCCAGCAATATTAAAACCTTCTTTGGATATATTTTTTGCAAGTTTTAATGGAGTTTGACCTCCAAGTTGAATTATTACCGAATCAGGCTGCTCTCTATTTAGTACAGATTTTACTTCTCTCCATGTAAGAGGCTCGAAATATAGTTTATCTGCAGTATCGTAATCTGTAGAAACCGTTTCCGGATTTGAGTTTATCATTATTGCTTCAAATCCATTTTCTTTTAATGAACTGATTCCATGAACACAACAATAATCAAACTCAATTCCTTGGCCAATTCTATTTGGACCCGATCCAATAACTACAACCTTCTTTTTGTTGGTAGTTGTATCGTCATTACTCACACCATTTGTTGAATACAAGTAAGGTGTTTTGGACTCAAACTCCGCAGAACATGTATCAACTAACTTATAAACTCTATTACTTTCCAATTCATTTTTAGACTCTTTATTATCAAGATCTTCTTCCGTCCATCCAAGCATTTTGAGAATAGAGGATGGAGTATTTTCAGGGTTAACATTAAAACTTTTTTCAATTTCTTGTAAAAACCATATATCTACAGAAGATATTTTTGCAATGTCTTCAAGTGGCCAGTTTCTTCTGATCGCCTCAAGGATTGCAAATATTCTTCTAGGTCTAGGTGTCCTGATTTCATCTTGTAGAATTTCTTTTGGCATTCCTATAAACCTATTGTCTATATTTCTTATTCCTGATTTACCAATTTCAAGGGACCTAATAGCTTTAGTTAAGCTTTCTGTAAAAGTAGAAGCTATTGACATAACTTCACCCACACTCTGCATTGATGTGCCTAATTTGTCATCTGTTGATGGAAATTTTGGAAAATCAAATCTAGGAATTTTAACAACAACATAATCTTGGACAGGTTCAAAACTAGCAGGTGTTGTTCCAGTTATGTCATTTTCAAGTTCAGTTAAGTTGTAACCTACCGCTAACAGAGCAGCAAACTTGGCAATAGGAAATCCAGTTGCTTTTGAAGCTAGAGCAGAGGACCTTGAGACCCTCGGATTCATTTCAATAATTCTTCTATCACCATTTTCAGGGTTTATAGCAAATTGCACATTACTACCACCAGTTGCTATTCCAATAGTATCCAAACAAAGTAGTGCCTCATCCCTCATAGTTTGATATTCTTTATCAGATAATGTTTGAATAGGAGCAACTGTTATTGAGTCTCCAGTATGAACGCCCATGGGATCAAAATTTTCTATTCCGCAAACAATTACACCATTGCCATCACTATCTCTCATTACTTCGAGTTCGAATTCTTTCCATCCATAAATTGATTCTTCAATTAAGACTTCTTGAGTAGGAGATGCATTAAACGCGTCAGATAATTTTGATTTAAAGTCCTCTTCATTATTCACTACACTTGTTCCACCGCCACCGAGAATAAATGATGGTCTTAGCATTAATGGAAAGCCAATTTCTTTACTAGCGTTTATTCCCTCATCAAAAGACTTAGCATAAGTTGCCTTAAGTGTTTTAATACCAACTCCATCCATAGCTTCTTTAAATTTCCATCTGTTTTCTGCAATCTCAATAGCATTGGCTGAGGCTCCAAGAAGTTCGACATTATTTTCTTTTAAAACACCACTTTTTTCTAATTCAATCGATAAGTTAAGTGCAGTTTGTCCTCCTAATGTTGGTAAAACAGCATCAGGATTTTCTATTTCGATTATTTTTTTTAGGTAGTCGTGAGTTAAAGGCTCGATGTATGTGGCATGTGCCATTTCTGGATCTGTCATAATAGTCGCTGGATTTGAATTAACTAGAATTACACGAAATCCTTCTTTTTTAAGTGCCTTAGCTGCTTGAGATCCTGAATAATCAAACTCGCAAGCTTGACCTATAACAATTGGTCCCGAACCAATTATCAAAATACTCTTAATTTCTTTATTTTTTGGCATAGTTTTTTTCAATCATTTCAAAAAAAGGATTAAAAATTTGCAATCCATCAGTTGTACCAGGTCCTGATTCTGGATGAAATTGAACTGAGTACGCCATAGATTCCCACAGGCTAATTCCTTCATTTGTTCCATCATTTAAATTCCTTGCAAAAACATTAATGTTTCCAAAATTTTCATGCTCAAACCCATCTCCAAACTCCTCAATAGAGAAACCATGGTTCTGTGCGGTTATTAGAGCTTTTTTTATTCCCTCTATTTCAACTGGATGATTTGAGCCATGATGACCAAACTGCATTTTTTTAACTTTAAGACCACAAGCCAAACCAAGTATTTGATGACCAAGACAAATTCCAAATATTGGAAGTTTTCCTATAAGGTTTTGAACAGTATCTATTACTGTAACCAATGATCTTGGGTCGCCTGGTCCGTTCGAAATTAAAAGACCTTTTAAATTCATTTTTAAAATCTCATTTGGTGTTGAAGAGGGTGAAATCATTACAACTTTGTAATCATGGTCTTTAAGCACTTTTATAATGCTTCTTTTAGCTCCTAGATCTATAATTCCAATCTTTCCTTCAGTTGAAGTATTTTCATTATTCTGGTTACCTGCAGTCATTGCTGAACTATCACCAAGAATATTTTTTGCTTTTGATAAAATTTCTTTTAAATCTTTTGTATCAACATCTATGCCAAGTGCAAACATACTCGAACCATTGTCTCTTAGATATTTTGTTATATTTCTTACATCAAATCCACCACTGTATGGAATCTCATATTCTTTCAACCATGACGTTATTGATTTCTCAGATCGCCATGAAGATGGAGAGTTTGTAAAAGAATTTCCAATGGCTGCTTCAATTTTTGGTTTATTGGATTCAAAATCATTTTTTGACATACCGTAATTTCCTATATGTGAGGAAGTAAAAGTTACAATCTGGTTTATATATGATGGATCACTTAATATTTCGACAAACCCAGTCATCGCTGTATTGAAAATAAGTTCTCCAGTTGTTGGCTTAAATGACTCAGTTGTCCAACCTAGAAATTCATCACCATTTTGATTCAACAGTATTGCTTTTTTATACACCTGAAAGAACCCTTTCAATTTCTATATTTTCATTTTCAAATAATGAATTTTTGAATTTTGATTTTGTAATAAAAACTGACTTTGATTTCTTCCATGTATTTACTGTCTTAGGAATTTCGTAACCAAGTTCAGTGAGTATTTTTGTAGGATTTATAACTAAAAATTTCAACATTTGATCTATATCAAAAATATTTGAACTATAAATCAAGGGAAAAGCTGATTCAAGACCAACAACGCCACGATTAGCATCTTTAAAAGGCACATTTTTAGTTTCTGCTTTATGAGGTGCGTGATCTGTAGCAATGACATCTATAATTTCAGACTGTAACCCATCAACCAATCCTTCTCTGTCTTTTTCAGTTCTGAGGGGTGGATACATCTTAAATAGTCCATTATTTGTGTCTAAATTTTCATTATTTAGAAGTATGTGATGTGGTGTCACTTCTGCAGTGACAGGAAGACCTTCTTGTTTTGCTTTTTTTATCAGCTCAACACTTTCAAAAGTTGAAAGGTGTTGAGCATGGTATCTTGTCCCATATTTTTGAGATAAATTTAAGTCTCTTTCAAGAACTTCCAACTCCTCATCATTATTTATTGGAATCAAGTCACTATTACTATTTGGAGGAGCAATGTCACCAGGCTTTGAGTGACAACTTTTTTCACAATGTTGAAAAACTGCACCACCAAGTTTGCTGATTTGTTTAAATGCCTCATCAGCTAGATGATCATCAATCAAAGATTTTCCATCATCGGAAAAAATTGTGATACCGTTTTCAACGAATTCTTTATAATTTACAAGCTCTTTTCCTTCTAAATTTTTTGTTAATGAGCCAACACGATGTACCTTTGTTTTTAATTTTTTATCTATTTCCTGAGCAATTCTTAGGTTTTTAATCGAGTCAATAGGTATTTCAGAATTTGGCATTGCGAGTATTGTTGAAAAGCCACCATTAATTGCTGAATCATCGATATCGATGAAAGGAAATTTATCATTGTCCGGATATCTTGTGTGAGTATGGAGATCGATAAATCCAGGAATTTCGATCATATTTCATCCCTTACATATTTGAATGCTGCAATTCGTGAAGGTATAGCGTGTGAAAGCTGGTCCTTATATTTTATTTTCCTATCTTCAATAGCATCTTTAGAAATCTCAATACCAATATTGATCGGCATTGGATGAAGAACAGCCAAATCACTTTGTGATTTACCTAAAATTTCTTGTGTAAGTTGATAATTATTTATATATTCATCAAAGTTTATTTCTTCATTGTCTTGTAATCGTTCTTTCTGTACTCTTAGAAGTTCAATTGCGTTAGAACTTTCAAATACCTCATCCCATGATTCATAAATTTCAAGGTCATTTTTATTTTCAGGTAATAGATTTTTATCCGTAAAGACACCAACTTTGAATCCTAATAAATTTAGCAGCTGTCTTCCCGATTCAAATACTCTTGAATGTTTTACGTCGCCAATATAAGTTATTGGGGTAAGTTTCTCATTGATTTTATTCAAACTAAACAGTGTAGATATATCAATCAATGCTTGAGTTGGATGAGATTTATTTCCAAAACCAGCACTTACAACACCAATGTCTTTAAATTCTCGATAATCATCAATATTATTTTTTTTTGTCCTTAACACTAGAATCTCAATACCCATAGAAATGTATGTCTCTATTTCATGTTTAAGAATTTCTCCTTTTTGTTTTGCCGATATAACATCTGAAGATTCAAAAGTTTTAATTCCAAGTTTTTCTGCTGCTATTGCAAAAGAGAGCCTTGTTCTTGTTGAAGGTTCGTCAAACTTCAAGAGGGCTAAGGAGTCTATATTTTCTGATTTAAATTCAAGACTTCTGGTTTTTTCAATTAGATTTTCTAAATGGTTTTTATTTACATCTTGAAAATCTAAAAGATGTCTCATTTCTATGTAACCTCGACCTTGTCTTCATTATCTATTTCTTTCAAAAAAACAGAGACATACTCGTCTTGATTTGTTGGTATATTTTTACCAACAAATTTAGGCGTGATAGGCAGTTCTCTGTGTCCTCGGTCAATAAGACATAAAAGTGAAATAGATTTTGGTCGCCCAGAGTACATTACTGCTTCAATAGATGCCCTTAATGTTCTACCTGTATAAATAACGTCGTCAATTAATATCACCTCTCTATTTTCTGGTGATATATCAAGAATATTTTTCTCTAAGTTTTTATCTAAATCATCTCTAAATGGTAAGTAGTCCACTTTTCCTAAGTCATGTCTAAAGTTTTCTCCTGATAAATTATTAGATATTCTTTGAGCTAAAAGGTCGCCTCTTTTTGGAATGCCTAATAGATAAGGATTTGAAATATTTGATTCAATGATTTCTTTACTGAGGCGATATAGAATTTTGTCTATAGTCATTTTATCCTTTCAATACTCACAGGCATTGTTTAAAGTTCCTTTAATAATAGCAAATTACAACAGTAATTTCTGTTAGTTATCTATTTTCTCTAAAGAATGGGATTCCGATATTTTTGGGAGCTCCAGTTTTTCCACCTTTGTAAATTGTGAGCATAACTAAAACAAGAATTGTTATTATATAAGGGGTAATTTTTACAATGTAAGGATTCAATTCAAAACCATATGTTTGCAATCTTGGGACTAAAGCTTCAAGAAATCCAAACAAAAGTGCTCCCAAGGCTGTTCTGTAAGGCTTCCATCCTCCAAAAATTACTAATGCCAAAGCTATCCAGCCTCTACCGGCAGTCATGTTATCAGTCCAATATGGTACGTAGCTTAATGTTAAAAATACTCCTGATAGTCCAGCGAAAGCACCACCAATACAAGTAGCAATAAATTGTGTTTTTGAAATATTAAGCCCCATTGAGTCAGCTGCTTTTGCGTCTTCTCCAACAGCTTGAAATCTTGTTCCAAACATTGTGTTCTTAAGTATGTAAGAAATTGTAATTGTAAATATAATTGCGAGATAAAAAATTATGTTTTGACTTAAAAAAACTTCTAAAACATTAGAGGGATTTTCAATATTAAAAAGACTATCAATCTTTGTTTCAAGTTTCCTACCTACATAATTTTTTCCAAGTAAAGAGGAAACCGCTAAACCAAGTATTGTTAATATCAAACCTGAGACTGTTTGGTCTTGTTTTAAAATTACTGTCACAATTGCATGCAAAGAAGCAAAGATTGATGATGAAAAAATTCCGACGACTATTGCAAGATAAATATTGTTTGTATTTACTGCAGTCATAAATCCTGTAACTGCTCCAATCGATATCATTCCTTCAACTCCAAGATTAAGAATTCCTGATTTTTCAGTAATTAATTCTCCAAGTGAAGCAATAAACAAGAGTGTTGCGGCTTGTAATGTTGCATTTAGTAATCCAAGAAATTGTACATCAACCATCATCAGCTCTCTTTAATTTATAATTGAAAAAAAACTGAATAACTAATGCACCAAATAGAGTAGAGGCTTGAATTATATCAGCAATATATGTGCTAACACCAATTGTTTGAATTACAGAACCTCCAATAGATAAAGCTCCAAACAGAGATCCAACAAGAAAAATACCAATTGGACGCATCCCAGTTATTGCGGCCACAATTATGGCAGTGTATCCAAATCCCTGTGATATACCTGTAGAAACACGATGGGTCTGGCTTAATAATTCTACTCCTCCAGCTAATCCTGCAAACCCTCCACCTATTAACATTGCAAAAAAAGCTTTTTGTTTAGCATTGATTCCTGCATAAATTGCGGTCATTTCTGATCCACCAGCAATTCTCATTTCGTAGCCGAAAACAGAACTATTTTTAAGGTAATGTGCAAAAACAGTAAATAATATACAAATTAAAAACCCATAACTTAATTTCCCAAAAATGGTTGGTAAATATACTTCTTTTCCTACATAAGCTGCAGCAGGAAAATTTAATGATCCAGGGTCTTTCCAGGGTCCGTTTACGAGATATATAGTTAAACCTATAACAATATAGTTTGTCAGTAAAGTTGTAATTATTTCATTAACCCCAAATAGTACCTTTGTAATAGCAGGAATTAATATACAAAATGCACCTCCGATAAATGCCGAAACCAAAAGAACAAAAATAAATGAAGTTGAGTTGGTCAATTGAAAATTAATATAAATTAGATTTACAGCAATTGCGCCCATAAAAATTTGGCCTTCTGCGCCAATGTTCCAAAGCTTTACAGTATTTATTATGGCTATTCCCAAACCTGCGAGGATAAGAGGTGTAGCTTTATTTAAAGATGAACTAAGACTGTTAACACTTCCAATTGATAATTTAAACATAAGCGAAAAAGTATCAAATGGATTCTTATCCTGAATTAATAAAATGATTGACCCAATCATCAGGGCAATTAAAAAACCTAATAGAAAAGAGTAAAAAGTAGATAGTTCATTTACAACTTGGCGCTTTGTTAAAATATATTTATTCATTAACCCCCGCCATTGCCAAACCAACATCATTAATATCCGCATCTACAGTGTTGAAAGATTTTACAATTTTACCTTCAAAGATAACCAGTAATCTGTTAGATAACTTAAATAATTCATCTAGATCTTCCGAAATTAAAAAAATTGCTGAACCCTTATTTCTTTGATCAATCAATAAGTTATGAATTGCATCAACTGCATTTACATCTAAACCTCTTGTTGGTTGGGAGGCAATAATTACATCAGGATCACCAACTAATTCTCTACCCATCAATAATTTTTGCATGTTTCCTCCAGATAATGTAGAAATTTCAGCTTTTGGATTAGGTGCCTTTATTGAAAATTGTTTGACCAAACTCTCAAGGTAATTTGATGTTTTGTTTCTAGATAAATGTGGACCTAGTTTTGTATGAAAATAATCTTTAACTATCGAATTATCTATGACAGATACACCAGGTGCAAGGCCAACCCCGAGTCTATTTTCAGGGATATAAGATAAATTTAGTTTCTTTCTGGACCTCACACCTTTACTTGAAACATCTGTATTATCAATAATTATTTTTCCTTCATATACTCTCTCTATTCCTGAAATAATATTTGCAAGCTCTACTTGACCATTGCCAGACACCCCAGCTAAACCTAAAATTTCTCCAGCCTTTATTTGGAAATTAATGTCTTCAAGTTTTTTTATTTTATTAACAGAATCTGTGTAGTTTATATTCTCAACATTTAATTTAATTTTTCCAACTTCATTATCTTTGTTTACAGTAGATGTTTTTACCGTACCCATCATCAGTTCAATAAGCTGATTATCTGTCACATCTTTCGTTGGCAAATCTTTAGCAACCATCTTCCCATTTTTCAAAACTGATACTATTTCAGTAAATTCTTTGATCTCTTTTAATTTATGCGTAATCAATACAATCGTTTTCATATCTTCTTGTGCCAAAGTTACGAGTGAGTTTTTAAGTTGAGAAGTTTCCTGAGGAGTGAGAACAGCTGTTGGTTCATCAAGTAGCATAATTCTGCTGTCGTTAAAAATTAGTTTCATTATTTCAATTTTTTGTTTTTCACCAACTGATAAATTTGAAATTATTTCATTTTCATTTACATTAAGTGCAAATATTTCTGAGTATTTTTTAAAAGATTTTAAGAAATCATTTTTGTAAATATTTGACTTGGAAAGTGTCAAATTGTCTTTAATACTAAAGCTTTCAATTAATCGAAACTCTTGATGAACCATTCCAATACCAAGTTTGGAAGCAAAATCGGGATTTAAAATTTTTTGTTTTTCACCATCAAGATAAATTGAACCTTTATCTGGTTGGTATATTCCAGATAATATGTTCATTAATGAAGATTTTCCAGCACCATTTTCACCAAGTAACCCATGAATTTTTCCTTGGTATAGATTAAAGTTTACGTCATCTAAAGCTTTTAATTTTCCAAACGTTTTGGTTACATTTCTGGTTTTTAAAAATTTATTATTCATAAAAAAAATTACAGCACCTCTTAATAGAGGTGCTGTAATATAAACATTTAATCTAGTGTACCTACAACGTTGTCAACAAAGTAACTCATGCCCAACAAGTCACCATCACTTGAACCTTCAAAAATTTCAAAAGTTCCGTCAATAATTTCTTGTTTTCTATCTTCGATGAGTGTCTTAATATCACTTGATACGTCATCTGATACTTCAAATAAATCAACAACATTCCCAGACATTCCTGTCCAATATGGAGTTGTTGTGAATTCGTCGTTAATTACTGCGTTTACCATTTCAGTATAAAGTGGACCCCAGTTCCATACTGGCGCAGTAACAAATGCGTTTGGAGCGGCATCTTTACCATAACCTGTGTGGTAACCAATCCATTTAGCTCCAGCTGCCTCTGCAGCAATTCCTGTAGATGCAGAATCTTGATGTTGCGTAAGAACATCAGCCCCAGCTTCTAAGAGTGCATTTGCAGCTTGTGTTTCTTCCTCAGGACCAAACCATGTATTTGTCCATACAACTTCAACAGTTGCATTAGGATTTACTTCTTTTACACCATTTGCAAAAGCATTAATTCCTCTTATGACTTCTGGAATTGGAAATGCAGCTACATAACCAATCTTGTTTGACTCAGTAAGTGAACCTGCTGCTAAACCTGACAAATATCTTGCTTCATAAATCTTTCCAAAATAATTTGTATAGTTTGAGTCATTAGATTTATATCCAGAACAGTGAAGGAATGTTACATCAGGATATTCCAATGCCATTTCCTCCATGATATCTAGATAACCGAAAGTTGTTCCAAAGATAATATTGTAGCCTTGTTCAATATACGCTTCCGCAACTGTTCTAAATTCAGTTGCATCTGGGGGAACATCCTCTGTGAAAGCTGTCTCTATTCCTGTCTCCTCAACAAGATATTGACGACCTTCGTCATGTGCCTGTGTCCATCCTCCGTCATTTGCGGATCCTAGATAAACAAAAGCAGCTTTGTAATCATCTACGTCTGCGGCTCCACCGCAGGCCATAGTAAGAATACTGATAATAATTAGGCCTACTGCCCAACTTTTGCGCATCCTTACCTCCTTTTCATAATTTTTATTATAGACATTGGCTTCAGTACATTATTCTTTTACACATCATTTTTTTATGGAAGAAACAAGATTTATGATTTAAATTTTTGATAGAATAAGCACTTACAATTATGGAAAAACTTTTTTACTCTTGGGATGATCAACTAAAAGATACAAACCAAATTTGTGAACTTATTGAAAAAGATGATTTTGTTCCCGATGTTATTGTTGGAATAAGTCGTGGAGGATTAATACCTGGAGTTATGATTTCTCATAAATTAAATATTCCATTCAAACCAGTACATGCATCAACAAGAGACTTCCCACATTGGGAAAACTACTTACCTAAGTCTAAAGATGAAAAAGTTTTGATTGTTGATGACATTTGTGACAGTGGTGAAACTTTTGAAAGGCTTTCTAAATATATTAAAGAAAATATAAATCATGAATGTGACGTTAGATTTGTTTCACTTTGGTGGAATAATGAGTGTGATTTTGAGCCACATTATTACATTAGGGATTTGGCAAAAGATACAGAAAATGTCTGGGTTGATTTTCCACATGAATCTTGGTGGAAATAATAATTTAGGAAATTAGATTTTTAGCGTACTCTTTTATTGTTTTAAGCATGCTGTAAGCTCCATTTCTGCGAGCAGGACTTAAAATTACACCTAACTCAAATTCTTCCATTAAATCAATCTCTGATGAAACAATATCTTCAGCTTTTTCATTTGAATATATCGATGCAATTAAGGTCACCAAGCCTTTTGATATAAGTGCATCAGAGTCACTATTGAAATAAAGTTTTTCATCTTTTTCTTCAGGTACAAGCCAAACTTGACTTTGACAACCGTTTACTTTGAAATTGTCCTGCCTTAATTCAACTGGAAAAGAATCATTTTCTTTTGCTTTTTCAATAAGATATTGATATTTTTCTTGGTCATTTGGAAAAATATCAAATACTTGTTTATATTCATCAACTTTTTCACGAATTGACATTTATCGCAACATTTCAATACTTGAGACTAAAGCAGATTTTAAAGTATCAATATCTTCTTTGTCATTATAAATATAAGCGGTTGATCTTATTGTTGCATCAATACCTAACTTTCTATGAAAGGGTTGAACACAATGATGTCCAGCTCTTACTGCTACACCATGAGTATCAAGCATAAGAGAAAGATCAGATGCATGCACACCATCAACATACATACCGAACGTACAGCCAGCGATTTCTTGTTGTGAATGAATGACATTCACTCCATCAATATCTAGTAATGTTTGACGTCCATATTCTCTTAACTCATCTGAATGTTTTTCAACTTCAGTCATACCTAAATTTTCTAAATAATCAATTGCTGCACCAAGACCAATTGCCTCTACATAGGGTGGAGTACCTGCTTCAAATTTATGAGGGACAGGTGCCCATGTTGCCCTATCATAATGAACCTCTTCAATCATATCCCCACCACCATAAACTGGATCAAGCGAATCTAATAAATCTTTTTTGCCCCATACAACCCCAATACCAGTTGGTCCTAACATTTTGTGTCCAGAAAATACTAAAAAATCAATTCCCAACTCTTTAACATCTACTTTTCTATGTGGAACAAGCTGTGCACCATCAATGATCAATAAAGCTTCAGAATTGTTTTTTACAATATCATTAATTTCTTTAATATCTGGAAGCATGCCTGATAAATTTGATTCCCCAACGATTGAAACAACTTTAGTTTTCTTAGATAGTTTTGATTTCAAATCATCAAGATCTAGGGAGAAATCTTTGTTAATTTTTACATAATTAATTTTAAGACCAAATTTCTCTGCAACCATTTGCCATGGAATTATATTGGCGTGGTGTTCAATTTCAGAAAGAATAATCTCATCTCCCTTTGTCATAAACTTATTTGCTATTGCATTTGCTAAAAAATTTAATGCCTCCGTTGTTCCTTTTGTAAAGATTATTTCATCTGATTCTGATGCATTCAAAAATGACTTGCATTTATTCCTTACGTCTTCATATTCCTGAGTAGTCTCTGCAGATAATACATATGTACCCCTATGAACATTTGCATTAGTAAATTTATATACTTGATTCATTTTTTCAATTACAGAATCTGGTTTCTGAGAGGTTGCACCGGAGTCAAGATAAGTTAATTTTTTTCCATTTATATCTCTTTGAAATATTGGAAAATCTTCTTTTAAATTACTGAACTGATTCATAGGTAAGATTCGTATCCTTCTTTTTCAAGTTTATCAGACAACTCTTTTCCACCTGTTTCAACAATATTCCCATCTACAAAAACATGAACATAATCTGGTTTTACATACTCTAGTAATCTTTGGTAGTGAGTTACAACCAAGTATCCTCTTTCATCATTTTTTAAATTACTTATTCCTTCACCAACAATTCTCAAACCATCAACATCAAGACCTGAATCAGTTTCATCTAATATTGCCAACATTGGATTTAAGACAGCAAGCTGGAGAATCTCATTTCTTTTTCTCTCTCCACCAGAAAATCCTTCGTTAAGGTATCTATCTGCAAAATCGGGAGAAAGACCAAGATCTTTCATTGCTTCTGCAACTTTTAATCTAAGTTCAACTGTTGTATATTCTGTCTCTTCAATGTTTGTTAGTGCAGTTTTTAACATATTGACAATAGTTACTCCTGGAATTGATTCAGGATATTGAAATGCTAGAAACATGCCTCTTTTTGCACGATTATCAACTGGTTCTTCAGTTATATCCTCTTTGTTGAATTCAATTTTTCCATCAGTTATTTGATAAACAGGGTTTCCCATTAAAACATTAGCTAGTGTTGATTTTCCAGATCCATTAGGCCCCATTATTGCGTGAACTTCTCCGGGATTTATCTCAAGATTAACTCCATTTAGAATAGGCGTTGAATCTACTGATGCATGTAAGTTTTCAATTTTTAACACATACTTATCTTAATTCTGAAAAAAAACAAACGACATTTCATTAGTCAAATTTGAAAACAAAATTAGAATAAAGGAATGCAATTTAGTCTTACTGATCTTCAAAATGAAATAAAAGAAAATGCTCAAAAGTTACTATCAGAAAAAGTTGATTTACTTGAGTTAATTCAAAAAGTTGACAATAACACAAGAATTGATGACGAGTTATGGCAGCTTATAAGTGAACAAGGTTGGTTAGGTTTGGATGTTCCCGAAGAGGATGGAGGCCTAGGATTTTCAAAGGTTGACTCATCCATACTTTCAGAGGTATTTGGATATTACATGCCAATAGTTCCTATTTTTAGTTCAGGTGTGGTATTTAAACAATTACTTTTACATTCTCCAACTGATCTAAAAAATAAAATTCTTCCTGAAATAATATCAGGCTCAAAAATTGGATCTTTTGGTATTTATGAAAATGACAGATATGAGATAAATGATGAAAATATTTCAACTGTAGCTGAAAGTAATGACACTGGGTACAAACTTAATGGAAAGAAAAGTTATGTAATGTTTGGGGATAGTTCTGATTATTTTGCTATTCTTGCCAAATCTAATGATGGATTTAAATTCATAATGGTAGATAAAGATAATCCAGGAATAACAATTTCAGAAACTACGTCTTTAGATCAAACAAGACCTATGGCTGAGCTAACACTGGAGAATGTCGAGGTAGGTAAAGAGAACTTTATGTTTGACATTCAGGAAGATAAAAATTTATGGAATAGGGTAAAACATATATCTATTTCTTTTCTTGCAATGGAACAAGTTGGTGGGGCACAAGCTTGTTTGGACATGTCCACTAAATACGCAAAAGAGAGAATTCAATTTGGAAGACCAATTGGTTCATTTCAGGCAATACAACACATGTGTGCAGACATGCTTCTTCAAATCGAAAGTGCAAAATCCATTGCATACAGTTCTGTAAGAGTTAACTCAGAAGATGATATTGAACTAGAAATGAGTTCTTCAATGGCAAAGGCTTATTGTTCTGACGTATTTAATAAGGTATCAGGTGATAACATTCAAGTTCATGGTGGAATTGGGTTCACTTGGGAACATCCTGCACACCTTTATTTTAAAAAAGCAAAATCTGATTCATTAATTTTTGGGACCGCCAAATCTGCTCGAAATGATGTATCTAGACTTTTAAGTTTATAAATTGCCAAGACTTCCAAAGTTCGAAAGTTATAGATACATAGGATATAGAAAAAATATGAAAGTTTATGATTGTGATAACCCAGAGCATTTTAAAGAACTACAACAACTTGAAGAAGAAAAAGAACTTGTCAAAAATAATCAGCTACAATCTTTTGCTCCAGACTCATTGGATGAAGCAAAGAATCGAAGCTTTAAACCTTTTAAATAAGTTTCCAGGTATTAACTTTTGATACTTTTTGTTTAATTTTCCCCTGTGACTCAATATATTTTAGGTGTGCCATTGTTTCTTGAAAAGCTAAACGAAGGTTCATAGAATCTAAGGGTCGTGAAAATAATTTTTTTGTGACTTCCCATCCCGTTAATTCACCGTCATTTAAAATATTCATTATTTTATCGGATCTCTTTTCATGATGGAGGAGTATTTGTTCAACCCTATTTTGAGGATTATCTATCATTTCAAAATGACCTGGTGCAATTTTAGTATGCTCAAAGGATTTGATTTTATTTAGTGAGTCGACATAATGATTCAGCATGCTTGTTTCATCATCATGAATAGGAATAAATGGTGTAATTCTTGGAAGAATATGATCACCAGAAAAGATAATTTTACTTGAAGGGTCATAAATAGATATTTCTGAAATATCATGTCCTGGAGTAAAAATAACTTCCAGATCTCTACTTATATTTTGTATTTTTCCTTCTTTCAAGAGTACATCAGGTGTAGTAAGCTTGCCTGTTGTAGAGGGGGTTGTAATTGAATTTAAATCCTCTACGAATTCTTTTGGAGCACCTTGTTTTTTTGCATACTCACTAATAAATCTAAATCGATCAGTC